>NZ_JBEYVJ010000010.1:0-56871 GCF_040643935.1 Kitasatospora sp. NPDC047058
CAGCTGGCCCAGATGTACCACGGGTTCCCGGTGGCGCGTCGCCCCGGGGCGCGGGACCCGTCCGAGGGCCGGTTGGGGGGGGCCGCGGCCGGGTGGCCCGGGCCCGGGGGGGGGGGGCACCGGGGCGGCGGCCGGTCAGCCCGCCGGGAGCAGGCAGAACGGGTGCCCGGCCGGGTCGGCGTAGACCCGCCAGCCGCCGGCGTCGGACAGCCGGACGGCGCCGAGCGCGAGCACCTCGCGCTCGGCGGCGTCGAGGTCCGGCACGTCGATGTCCAGGTGCAGCTGCTGCGGGTGCGCCGCGTCCGGCCACCGCGGCGGGCGGTAGTCCTCCACCCGCTGGAAGCAGAGCACCTGCCCGCCCTCGGTGTGCAGCGTCGACCACCCCTCGCCCAGCGCCCACCGCCGGTCCGGCCGGTCCACCTCCCCGCCCAGCAGCGCCGCGTAGAACCGCGCGAGCCCGGCCGGTTCCGGGCAGTCGAGGACGATGCACTGCAGTGTGCCGATCATGGTGTGCCTCCTGGGGTCGTCCGTCCGATTCTCGCCCCTGGACGACGGGACGGGCAGCCGGGAGCATGGGCGGATGATCACGGGAGCGGCGGGCGAACGGCTGGACCGGATACGGCGGGAACGGGGGCTGCTGACGCCCGCGGAGCTGATGGAGCTCGCCGACCGGGGGGTCGTGGTGCTGGACCCGTTCTCGGTGATCGTCTCGCGGCACGTGCGGCTGCACCCCGGAAACGTGCTCTACCCCGGCGCGGTCATCGAGTGCGACGAGCGGAGCGGCTGCCTGGTCCGGCCGGGGAACGTGCTGCACGGCGGCACCCGGATCGCCGCGACCGGCGGCGGGACCATCGTCATCGGGGAGCGCTCGGTGATCGGCGAGGGCGGCGCGCAGATCAAGGCGGCCGGCCCCGACTCCGTCGAGATCGGCGACGAGACCCGGCTCGCCAACGGTGCCGAGGTGATGGGCTCCAGCCGGATCGGCTCCGGCGCCCAGGTGCTAGGGCCGGTCTCCGCCCGCTCGGTCACCCTGGCCGCCGGCCGCCCCGCGAGTCACCCGGACCCGGACACCCGCGGCGGCGTCCTCAAGGGCTTCGGCCGGGCCCAGGGCATCCGCGTCGGCGTGGGCGAGGTCGTCAACGGCAACGGCGACTTCCGCGACGCTCCGGTCGAACGCCAGCGCGCCTACCACCCGGACGCCCCGCGGCTCGCCTGAGGCGCGGGTCAGCTGCGCGCGGACTTCAGCTCCGCGGTCACCGCCGTGACGAGGTGGTCGAGGCCCTGCGGGTCGTGTCCGAGGAACAGGTTCGGCTCGATCAGTTCCAGTTCCATCACCACGGGTTCCCTGGCCTCGTCCAGGGCCAGGTCCACCCGGGCGTACAGCAGCTCCCCGGGCGACGTCGACGCCGCCAGGGCCGCCCCGGCGGTCCGGAGCTCCGCCTCGGTCGGCCGGTGGACGGTGACACCGGGGTGCGGCATCCGGAGGTTGTCGATCACGTTGGGCTCGGTCAGCACCGGCCCCTTGCGGATCGCGTGGCTGAAGCCGCCGCCGATGAACACCAGGGCCCGCTCGCCCTCCTCCACCAGGGGCAGGTACGGCTGGACGACGACCGCGCGGCCCTGGTCCAGCAGCATCCGGGCGTGCCGGGCGGCGTCCGCGGCCCGGCCGGGCTCGTAGCGCGCGGTGTCCCGGGCCCCGGCGGAGACCGCGGGCTTGACCACCACGCCGTCCGCGTGGTCGAAGTCGCCCTCCCCGTACGGCGATCCCGGCTCGATGATCCGGGTCGGCACGACCGGGACGCCGCGCCCGGCGAGCTCCGGCAGGTAGCGCTTGTCGGAGTTCCAGCGCACCACCGCCGCCGGGTTCCGGAGCCGGGTGACGCGGGCCGTCGCGTCGGCCCAGGCCAGGAACTCGCCGAGCCGCTCCGTGTAGTCCCAGGTCGACCGGACGACCGCCAGGTCGAACCGCTCCCACCCCGGCGCGTCGGCGTCCCACGCCACCGGTTCGGCCGCCAGGCCGTCCGACCGCAGCGCATCGACGAGCAGCGGCAGGTCCGGGTCGAGGTCCGCGTCGGCCAGACTGGTCACGACGGCGATCCTGACAGTGCTCACGCGACTCTCCCGTTCATCGGCTCCGATGGCCCTCAGTGTAGGGACGGCCTCCGCGACCCGCGGGCTCACACGTCCGGGTGAACGTCCGGCCCGGGGGCGGGAACCTGCGGCAGGCTCGTTTCCGCGACTGACGCACCGTCAGTCAAGCCGACGACCCGACGGAGACCTCGATGGCGAACACCCCGGAAGACCTGAAGTACTCCAAGGACCACGAGTGGGTGCAGTCCCTGGGCAAGGGCATCGTCCGCGTGGGCATCACGGACCACGCGCAGCGGCAGCTCGGCGACATCGTCTTCGTCGAACTCCCGAAGAAGGGGGACAGGTTCGATCAGTCGGAGCCGTTCGGCAGCGTCGAGTCGGTCAAGTCGGTGAGCGAGACCTACATGCCCGTGGCCGGCACGGTCTCCACCGTGAACGAGGACCTGAACGACTCCCCCGAGCAGGTCAACGACGACCCGTACGGCGACGGCTGGATGATCGAGATCACGATGGCCAAGGAGTCCGAGCTGAACGACCTCCTCACCGCCGCCGAGTACGAGGACTACATCAAGCAGGAGGCCGCCGAGTAGCGGCAACCGCCCCGGATCCCGGGCCGTGAGGGCACCCCCGCCGGACGGGCGGCGCCCCCACGGCCCGTCCGCCTATGCTGGCGCGCATGACCGGGATGAGGCTGGAGCGGTTGCGGGCCGACCACGCGGACGCCGTGCTGGCGTTCGAGCGGGCGAACCGGGAGTACTTCGCGCGGTCGGTGCCGGACCGCGGGGACGCGTACTTCGCCGGGTTCGCCGCCCGGCACGCCGCCCTGCTCGCCGAACAGGACGCCGGCACCTGCCACTTCCACCTCGTGCTGGACGGGTCCGGGGCGCTGCTCGGCCGGGTGAACCTGGTGGACGTCGAGCACGGCGAGGCCGAACTCGGCTACCGGATCGGCGAACGGGCCGCCGGCCGGGGCGTGGCGACGGCCGCGGTGCTGGAGGTCTGCCGGCTGGCGGCGGCCGGGTACGGGCTGTCCGCGCTCACGGCGAGGACCACGTCGGACAACGCGGCGTCCATGGCGGTGCTGCGCCGCACCGGCTTCACCGTCCTCGGGGAGACCGTCATCGGCGACCGCCCGGGCGTCCGGTACCGGCGCGGTCTGACCGGCTGACCGTGCTCAGCCGAGCGTGCGGGTGCGCTCGACGACAGCGGCCGGCGCCTTGGCCAGGGAGCCGGAGTCGAACGGCGGCTGCGGGTCGTACTCGGTGCAGAGCTGGATGGCCTGGGCGGTGATGTCGTCGGTGAGCAGGGCGGCGAGCCGGACGGCCATGTCGATGCCGGACGACACCCCGGCCGAGGTGATGATCCGCTCGGACTCGTGCCGGACGACGCGCTCGGCGGTGTAGGTGGCACCGTGGCTCTCCAGCGCGTCGGCGGCGCCCCAGTGGGTGGTGGCGGTCAGCCCCTTGAGCAGCCCGGCGGCGCCGAGCACGAGGGAGCCGGTGCAGACCGAGGTGGTGAACCGGGTGGTGGCGTGCACGGCCCGCACCCAGCCGAGGAAGTCCGGGTCGGCCACCAAGGCGGCCGCGCCGTGCCCGCCGGGCACGAGCAGCACGTCACAGGCGTCCACCTCCGAGTACCTGGTCGACACCTCCACGGAGAGCGCGCCCAGCCCGTCGGTGACCCGGCCCGGTTCGGGCGCGACGAAGCGCACCCGCGCGCCCGGCACGTACCCGAGGATCTCGTACGGGCCGATGGCGTCCAGGGGCTCGAAGCGCTCGAAGAGCGGGATCACGATGTCCATGTCCCGGAGCCTAGGCACGAGTTGAGCGACCCGCCCAGGCCCCCACGCGGAAGTTCACGAGATCGGGTGGCCTCCCCCGCCCCCGGGAACCCGGACGGGTCGGTGCGGCACGGACCACACCGGCGGCGATCAGCACACGGCGGGGACGGCGCCTGCGTCCGGGCGGCGGGTGCGCAGCGCGAGGCGGGCGCGGGCGGCTCCGGCGGAGGTCACCGCGGCGGTGGCCCCGGTGGGGCCGGGCCGGGGTTCCAGGCCTGCGCAGGCACGGCAGATGCCCGTGCGGGGCACCGGGTCGTGACACCTGCCGCATTCGGCGTACCGGGCGGGCAGCGCCTCGGGAGCCCCTCGTTCGGGCGGCATCTTGCGCTGCAGGCGGCTGCGGAGCATGCCCACCGGGCACTGCACGGCCGCCGGCAGGCCGGACACCAGGGCCCGGGCCAACTCGTCCTCACTGGTGCCGCGTTGCAGCCACTCGGCAACGAGCGGCGCCAGGGCGAGCGCCTCGCGCCCGCCCAGCCACAGCCGCGGCTCGGGCCGGACCGCCCGGAACAGCGCCGCGACCGCGGCGCGGGTCTGCTCGTCGGGCAACTCGGCCGGGAGGGTGGGTGCTTGTTCCCGTTCCTTTACGGGAGGAGTGACACGGCCACCGGCCACCGCCCCACCGGCGACCGGACGGGCGGCACACGGTGGCGGCGCGAGCTGCGGGGTGTCGTAGACGTGCGCCTGCGAGCGCACGGTGCCGTCGGGCATCCGGACCCGGTCGACGCGGTAGTACCCCGCTTCGGCCAGCTCCTTGAGGGCCCGTCGGACGGTGCCGCGCCCCTGCGGGCTGGTGTCGGCCATCTGCCGACCGTCCTCGCGCCAGCCGTCGGGCCGGGAGAGCAGGTCGACGAGGAGTCCGCGGGCGGTGTAGCTGAGCCGGCGGTCCTGCAAGAGCCCGTTCGGCAACACGGTGAAACCGCGCGCGTGCGCGCTACGATGAATCTGCATCTGGAGCTTTTCTCTCCTGGTGCCTGACCCCGGGGTGTTGGCGCACCGCTGGGGTCTTCTTCTTTTCTGTTGACGTCGCGGACGGTAACACGGCCATGACGCAGCGCGGTAGTCGGTCTGCGGAACAGTCGACTTCTCGCCGAAAGGGGCGGATTGTGACCACGAACGGTCCGGTGGACCTGGTCCGCCTCGCCGACGGCGAGAACAGCGTCGTCGTGCGCGTGGCGGGGCCGACGACCACCAACGGCCCCTTCTGGGACGGCTGTTTCGAGGCGGACATCACGGTGGCCAGCGCGTTCGCCAACGGCCGGCTCACGGGCGTCTGCCTGCTGCCCGAGGACCTGGACGACTGGGCCGCGGCCCTCGACCGGCTCACCGCCGGCGAGGCGGTCGACTGGATGGACGACGGCCGCAACCCGGAGATCCGGATCGTCCCCCGGGGCCCGTACGGCACCCCGCACGGGCCCCTCGACGCGATCGAGGTGACGGTCCGGGACGCGGCGGCGTCGCTCACCTCGACGACCGTGCTGGTGCGCCTGCCCGACGGCTGGATCGACGCCCAGCGCCACCGGCTCGCCCAGGTCCGGACGGCCTGGCCGTTCGCTCCGCAGTGACGGACGCGCCTGGGGGCGGACGCCTCCCACGGGACGTCAGCGCAGGGCGTCGAGCTCGGCGGTGACGGCGGCGCGGATGGCGTCGTGCTGCGGGGAGAGGGCGTACTGCCCGTCGTACCAGCGGTCCGGCGGGTAGAGCCAGACCGGCTTCTGCACCAGGTGCTCCGACTCCCAGTCGTAGCGGGGCCACACGTGGGCGTGCAGGAAGGCGTCCTTGTTGCCGAGGATCTCCAGGTTCACCCGGCGGAACGCCGGATCGGCGGCCCGGCAGGCCCGCTCGACCGCCTCGCCGAGCCGGTCCATGTCCGCGAGGTACGCCAGCCGGCGCGGCCGCGGCAGGTCGGAGAGCCGCTCGGCGCCCGGTTCGTCCGTGAGCAGGATCGAGTACCCGGGCAGGAACTGCACGTCCCCGATCACGGCGAACCCGGCGTCGAGCCGGCGCATCACGGTGGGGTTCTCACCCCGCAGCGCACTGCCGATCCGGTCGGTACGGAAGTCTGCGTTCGTTTCGGTCATCCGCCGAGGCTAGACGACACCAAGATCGCGAGCGCCGCCGCACGGCACCGGGCCGGAACGGGCGCGTGACCCGGATCACACCCGCCGCACCGATGAGTTCCGCGCCCGCACCCGGTCCTACCAGCATGACGAACCCGCTCACCGCAGCCCCGCTGACCGCCGCCGCCCCCGCGACCCGCACCCTGCTCACCGCGGGCTCCGGCTCCGGCGCCACCGTCCTGGCCTTCACCGCCGGCGCCGCCCTCGGGCTCGGCCGGCTGAGCGCCGTCGCCGCCCGGCTCTCCGCGTGAGAACCGCCCCGATACGATCGAACTGACGAACCGACAGGAGACGCACCCTCATGAGCACCGACGCCGTCAAGGGCCCCGCCAGCTACTTCCCGTCCATCGAGAAGAAGTACGGCCGGCCGGTCGGGCACTGGAAGGACCTCATCCGTTCCTCCCCGCTGACCAGGCACATGGAGCTGGTCGCCTGGCTGAAGGCCGAGCACGGCCTCGGCCACGGGCACGCGAACGCCCTCGTCAAGCACACGCTCGACGAGGGCGCCCAGTAGCCACGCAGAGGGGGCTCAGACTCCGAGGCCGCGCACGACCAGGTCCACCAGGGCGAAGAAGAACAGCGAGATCCCGACGAACCCGTTCGTCTGGAAGAACGCCCGGTTGAGCTTGGACAGGTCGCCCGGCTTCACGATGGTGTGCTCGTACACGAAGGCGCCGGCCACCACCGCGAGGCCGAGCCAGAACGCCACCCCGGCGTCGGTCAGCACCGCGTACCAGCCGAGCAGCAGCGTGGTGAGCACGTGGCAGACGCGGGCGCCCCACACCGCCGCCGGGACGCCGAACCGGGCCGGCACCGAGCGCACGCCGCCCTCGCGGTCGGACTCGACGTCCTGGCAGGCGTAGATGAGGTCGAAGCCGCCGATCCAGATGCCGACCGCCGCGCCGAGCACCACGGCGTCCCAGGACCAGGAGCCGGTGACCGCCAGCCAGGCGCCGACCGGGCCCATCGCCTGGGCGAGGCCGAGGATCGCCTGCGGGAAGTCGGTGAACCGCTTGCCGTAGGGGTAGACCACCATCGGCACGACGGCCACCGGCGCCAGCACCAGGCAGAGCGGGTTCAGCAGGGCGGCGGCGCCCAGGAAGACCACCAGCGCGACCGCCGAGCCGACGTACGCCGTCTTCACCGACACCGCGCCGGTGACGAGTTCGCGGCCGGCGGTGCGCGGGTTCCGGGCGTCGATCTCACGGTCGATGATCCGGTTGGCGGCCATCGCGAAGGTCCGCAGGCCGACCATGCAGACGGTGACGATGAACAGCTCGCCCCAGTGCACCCGCCCGTCGGCGAGGAACATCGCGGTCAGCGCGGCGATGTAGGCGAAGGGCAGGGCGAAGACCGAGTGCTCGATCATCACCAGCCGCAGGAAGGCCTTGACCTTGCCCGGCGGGACCTCGGGAAGCGCGGCAGCGGTACTCATCAGAGCCCGTACTCCTTCCAGCGGCGCGTCACCAGGGCGGCGGTGTCCGGGTCGGAGGAGACCATCTCCGGCCAGCCGCCGTCCCGGGTGTAGCCCTCCTCGGGCAGCTTGCGGGTCGCGTCGATGCCCGCCTTGCCGCCCCAGAACTGCTGGTAGGAGGCGTGGTCGAGGTGGTCGACCGGGCCCTCGACCACGGTGAGGTCGCGGCTGTAGTCGACGTTGCCGAAGGCCCGCCAGGCCACTTCCTGGTAGTCGTGCACGTCGCAGTCGGAGTCCACCACGATGATCAGCTTGGTCAGCGACATCATGTGGGCGCCCCAGATGGCGTGCATCGTCTTCTGGGCGTGCTTGGGGTACTTCTTGTCGATCGAGACGATCACGCAGTTGTGGAAGCCGCCGGCCTCGGGCAGGTCGTAGTCGACGATGTCCGGGATGATGACCTTCAGCAGCGGCAGGAAGAACCGCTCGGTGAACTTGCCCAGCGGGCCGTCCTCCGTCGGCGGGCGGCCGACCACGATGGACTGCAGGATCGGACGGCGGCGCATCGTCACGCAGTCGATCGTCAGCGCCGGGAACGGCTCCTGCGGCGTGTAGAAGCCGGTGTGGTCGCCGAACGGGCCCTCGGGCAGCATCTCGCCGGGCTCCAGCCAGCCTTCGAGCACCACCTCGGCGTCGGCCGGGACCTGCAGCGGCACGGTCTTGCAGTCGACCATCTTCACCCGCTCGCCCGCCACGAAGCCGGCGAACAGGTACTCGTCGATGTCACCGGGCAGCGGCGCGGTGGCGGCGTAGGTGACGGCCGGCGGGCAGCCGAAGGCGATGGCGACCGGCAGGCGCTCACCGCGCTTGGCCGCCACGGCGGCGTGGTTGCGGCTGTCCTTGTGGATCTGCCAGTGCATGCCGATGGTGCGCCGGTCGTGCCGCTGGAGCCGGTAGAGGCCGAGGTTGCGGACGCCGGTGTCCGGGTCCTTGGTGTGGGTGAGGCCCAGGTTGAAGAAGGAGCCGCCGTCCAGCGGCCAGGTGAAGAGGGCGGGCAGCTCGTCCAGGTTGACGTCGTCGCCGGTGAGCACGACCTCGTGCACGGGCGCGTCGCCGGACTTCACGTGCTTCGGCGGCACGTGCGCCATCGAGGCGAGCTTGCCGAAGGCGTCCCGGAAGCCGGTGAAGCCCTGCGGCAGCTCCGGCTTCAGCAGGCCGGCGATCTTCTCGGCGATGTCGTCCGGGCCCTTGAGGCCGAGGGCCTTGGCGAGCCGGCGCTCGGTGCCGAAGACGTTCATCGCCAGGGGCATCGACGAGCCCTTGACGTTCTCGAACAGCAGGGCCGGACCCTTGGCCTTCTGCACCCGGTCGACGATCTCGCCGATCTCCAGGTGGGGGTCCACCTCGGCCTTGATGCGCTTGAGGTCGCCCTCACGGTCGAGGGCCCGCAGAAACGAGCGGAGATCGTCGTATGCCATGCGAGACAGTATCCGCCACCCGATAGCCTGGCCCGTGTCAAGGGCCCCCCTTGAAGCCCCCGTGCTTCAGGCACCCGGCCCGCCGCCATCGCCGTCGCCGGGGGAGATCGCCGCCGTGCTGAGGATCCTGACCTTCGTCCTGCCGCTCGCCCTCTGGGTGTGGGCGTTCATCGACTGCCTGACCACCCCCGAGGACGAGGTGAAGCACCTGCCCAAGGTGGTCTGGGTGATCATCGTGCTGCTCTTCCCGCTGGTCGGTTCGATCGCCTGGCTGGTGGCCGGCAAGCAGCGCGGCGCCCTGCAGGCCCGCCCGGCGGGGCGCACCGCCGGCCACCCCGAGTACGAGCGCCCGCGCGGCGGCCGGCCGCTCGCGCCGGACGACGACCCGGAGTTCCTGGCCTCGTTGAAGAAGGACGACAAGCAGCACGAGGACATGCTCAAGCAGTGGGAGGCGGACCTGCGCCGCCGCGAGGAGGAACTGCGTGGCAGGGACGAGCCGGAGGACGGCCGCAGGAGCTGACCCGGATCCCTCGGACAGCCCACCCGGTGCCATCCGGGTGGGCTGCGGCGTTTTTGGCGTATCCCTACGACTGATCAGCCGTCGGACCGCTTCCGCGCCACCCGGCACACTCCTCTGAAGACCGCCTTGGAGGTGGCTTGGGCCCCTTTGCCGGCGGCTTTAGAAGCAGGCTCTGACCTGCACGTTTCCACAGGCCCAGATCATCCGGGGGCATTCGGACGGATCAGTCCGGGTAATCGAACGACCACGTTGCGCACATGGCCGCTCGGGCCGGTTTCTGTTCACCTTCGACATCTAATCGGACGCGACCTTGTACGGATTCGACGCCGAATCCAGCGCACGGCCCCTCGTACAGTCATAAGTGAAGAAGTGATTCGCAGCCGGGGGCAATGCAGACGTTGGCTGTCGGACAGTTCCCTCACCCTTGGAGTGGTTCGAGATGACGGTTGTGCACGAGGCGCCGGTCGGCGACGAGATCCCCGAGATCCCGGCCGACGCCCACGGTCGGGTCGCCGAGTTGCACGAACTGCGCGAGCAGGTCCGCCGCGGCCCGAGCGAGAAGGCCACCGAGGCGCAGCACGCCAAGGGCAAGCTGACCGCCCGTGAGCGCATCGAGCTGCTCCTCGACGAGGGCTCGTTCCGCGAGGTCGAGCCGCTGCGCCGGCACCGCGCCACCGGCTTCGGCCTGGAGGCCAAGAAGCCGCACACCGACGGTGTCATCGTCGGCTGGGGCACGGTCCACGGCCGGACGGTCTTCACCTACGCCCACGACTTCCGGATCTTCGGCGGCGCGCTGGGCGAGGCCCACGCCCAGAAGATCCACAAGATCATGGACATGGCCATCGCGGCCGGTGCCCCGCTGGTGTCCCTGAACGACGGCGCCGGCGCCCGCATCCAGGAGGGCGTCACCGCCCTCGCCGGCTACGGCGGCATCTTCCAGCGCAACACCCGCGCCTCCGGCGTCATCCCGCAGATCTCGGTCATGCTCGGCCCCTGCGCCGGCGGCGCCGCCTACTCGCCGGCCCTGACCGACTTCATCTTCATGGTCCGCGAGACCTCCCAGATGTTCATCACCGGCCCGGACGTCGTCCAGGCCGTGACCGGCGAGAAGATCACCCAGAACGGCCTCGGCGGCGCCGACGTCCACTCCGGGGTCTCCGGCGTCTCGCACTTCGCGTACGACGACGAGCAGTCCTGCATCGAGGAGGTCCGCTACCTCCTCTCGCTGCTGCCGCAGAACAACCGCGAGATGCCGCCTACCGCCGTCAACGACGACCCGGTCGAGCGCCGCAACGACTCGCTGCTCGACCTGGTGCCCGCCGACGGCAACCGGCCGTACGACATGCGCAAGGTCATCGAGGAGATCGTCGACCACGGCGAGTACCTCGAGGTCCACGAGCGCTGGGCCACCAACGTGCTCTGCGTGCTGGCCCGGATCGACGGCCACGTCACCGGCATCATCGCCAACCAGCCGCAGTCGCTGGCCGGCGTCCTCGACATCAACGCGAGCGAGAAGGCCGCGCGCTTCGTCCAGATGTGCGACGCCTTCAACATCCCGCTGGTCACCATGCTCGACGTCCCCGGCTTCCTGCCCGGCGTCGACCAGGAGCACGACGGCATCATCCGGCACGGCGCCAAGCTGCTCTACGCCTACTGCAACGCCACCGTGCCGCGCATCCAGCTGATCCTGCGCAAGGCCTACGGCGGCGCGTACATCGTCATGGACTCCCGCTCGATCGGTGCGGACCTCTCGTTCGCCTGGCCGACCAACGAGATCGCCGTGATGGGCGCCGAGGGCGCCGCCAACGTGATCTTCCGCCGGGACATCAACGGCGCCGAGGACCCCGACGCGATGCGGGCGCAGAAGATCAAGGAGTACAAGAGCGAACTGATGCACCCGTACTACGCGGCCGAGCGCGGCCTCGTGGACGACGTCATCGACCCGGCCGAGACCCGCCAGGTGCTCGCCTCCTCGCTGGCCATGCTCCGCACCAAGCACGCCGACCTGCCGAGCCGCAAGCACGGCAACCCGCCCATGTAGCACCAAAGTTCTGCTGACCATTCACCAGACACGTGCAGGGGGAGAAAACCACACCATGACCGCTTCCGCCGAACCTCTCGTCCGCATCGTCCGCGGCTCGCTCTCCGACGAGGAACTCGCGGCCCTGACCGCCGTGCTGATGGCCCGCGCCGCGGCCGCCCAGCAGGCCGCGGCCGCCGCCGCGCCGGTCGAGCCGATCGCCAACTGGCACCGCCTGGAGCGCCGCCCGGCGTACTTCTCGCCGGTGAGCTGGCAGCAGGCCGCCTGACGCGGCCCCCGCAGCACCCGACCGACGGCCGGTCGCCCCTCCCGGGCGGCCGGCCGTCGGCGTTCCCGGAGCCCCGGAGCCCGGGCCGGCAGCGTTCCCGGAGCCCGGGCCGGCGGGGCTGGCGGGGCCTCAGGCCCGAATACCGACCGCCCGGTCTGTGTTTCCCCGGGGCGCTTCCGGGCTCGCAGTGACGGGCTCAGATGCGGTACGCGGCGCAGCGCTCCGCCGGGACCAGCGCCGGGAGCGCGGCCGTCCACAGGCTGTGCACGGCCTCCGGCCGGAGCCGGTCGGCGTCGTCCGGGGCGAGCAGCACCAGCCCGGCCGCCAGCGTGGTCAGCAGCTCGGCGGCCCGCCGGAGGTCCACCTCGGGGTGCAGCTCACCGGCCGCGTGGGCCCGCTCCAGCAGCCGGCCGAACACCGACCTCAGGCTGCACCAGGCGTCCGCCGCGCCGCCCCGGCCGCCCTGGCCGAGCTGGACGCCGGCCCGGACCACGACGTCCTCGCGGACCAGCCGGGCCAGCTCGTGCGAGAAGTCGATCAGGGACTGGAAGGCCGGGCCGCCGCAGCGCCTGGCGTGCAGGGCGGCCGAGCCGATCTCCCGGGCGGCCGCCGCGCGGACGCCGTCGGCGAGCGCCTGCTTGGAGACGAAGTGGAAGTAGAGCGCGCCCTTGCTGACCCCCGCCCGGCGGCTGATGTCGATCAGGCTGGCCGACTCGAACCCCGCGTCCGCGAACGTGTCCGCCGCCGCGAGCAGCACGGCCCGCCTGGTCCTCCCCGCACGTTCCTGCTTGACCACTGGGCCCCTCCGGCCTCGGTCCCGACGAGATCCCGGCTCGCCGGCTGCTGTCAGTGCACCGCCGTCCGGGGCGACGCCTCGCATGCGGACGGCCCGCCCGAAACCGCATGGTTGGTATCTAATCTAGCGT
This sequence comes from Kitasatospora sp. NPDC047058, assembly GCF_040643935.1. Taxonomy (NCBI): domain Bacteria; kingdom Bacillati; phylum Actinomycetota; class Actinomycetes; order Kitasatosporales; family Streptomycetaceae; genus Kitasatospora; species Kitasatospora sp. NPDC047058. The sequence continues at coordinate 12,699 of NZ_JBEYVJ010000010.1, forward strand.
CTCGGCGGCCCCCGCCGTCCAGCGGGGAGTAACCCCCCTCCAACGTCGGACGTCGTGCAGCCGGGGATTGCCTTGGGGCACAGGCCCGGTAACGTGGTCACGCCAAGTGTTCGGCAGTGGGACCCCGACTGCTGACAGCAAACCGGGTGGTCTGTATTTTTGCTCTGGCCGCCCGGCGCGGCCGGTCGACCGACACCCGGGAGTGGGCCCGTCATGCCAATGTTCTTTGAACCGGACGACCGCGGTCCGTATCCGCATCCGGGTTCGTACAGCCACCCGGCCGCCGGCTACGACTTCCACGAGCGGACCGTCTCCCGGCACCTGGTCCACCGCGCCGCCGTCTCCGAGGTGCTGATCACCGGCTGGCAGTCCACCGGCCCGTACGACTTCCTCGTCGGCGCGCAGTGGCCCCGGCAGCACGGCTCCCACCGGCTGCCCGGCGTCCGGCACCACGACCCGCTGCTGCTGGCCGAGACCGTCCGGCAGGCCGGGCTGCTGATCGGCCACGTCGGCTTCGGCGTGCCGCGCGGCCACCAGTTCGCGCTCGACGAGCTCTGCTACGCGCTCGGTCCCGACGGGGTGGACGGCCTCGCCGCCACCGCCGCGCCGGCCTGCCTGATGCTGGAGATCGGCTGCCACGACGTCCGGATGCGCAACGGGCGGCTGGCCTCGCTGCGGGTGCAGGCCGAGATCCGGCGGGACGGCCGGCCGGTCGGGCGGGCGGCCGGACAGCTGCGCGTGTACTCCCCCGTCGCGTACGCCCGGCTGCGTGGGGACGCGAGACACGCCCCCGCCGGCCCCGGGCAGCACGGCGCGTCCTGGGGGCCCGAGCCGGCCGTGCTCGACCGGGGCGCCGACGCCGTCCTCGCGCCGTCGCCGGTGCCGGGCAGCTGGCTGCTGCGCGCCGACGCCGGGCACCCGGTGCTGTTCGACCAGGCGGCCGACCACGTGCCCGGGATGCTGGTGCTGGAGGCCGCCCGGCAGGCCGCGCAACGGCTGTACCGCGAGCCGGTGGTACCGGTCGAGCTGGTGTCCTCGTTCAACAGCCTCATCGAGCGGGACCGGCCCTGCCTGGTCCGGGCCGTCCCGGAGTCCGGCACCGTTCCGCCGGCCCGTGGCGGGAACGGGTACGAGGACGGGCACGGGTACGCCAACGGGCGCGGGCGGGTGCCGGTCCGGGTGGTGCTGGTGCAGGACGACCGGACCGTCGCCGAGTGCCGGGTGCTCACCGAGCCGGCCGGCGACGCCCCGGCCCGCTCGCGGGCCGACGGCCGCCCGGGCCGCACCCCGGGCCTGCCGCTGGCCAGCTGACCCCTCCAGGGCCCCGTACCGGCCCTTCCCCGGGCCGGCCCGGACCCCGCCGGCCTTCTCGGCCGTTCACGCCCCCTCGGGCCACTCAGGCGCGCCTCAGGCGCCCCTCAGGCGTTGCGGTCGCCCGCGCCCCCTCAGGCACTCGGGCCACTCGGGCCACTCGGGCCACTCGGGCCACTCGGGCCGCTCAGGCCGCGACCAGTGCGGACGGCCGCCCGGCGTGCATCACGCTGAGGTTGGCGGCCAGCAGGCCCGGGTCCTGGGCCAGCCAGAGCCGCAGCGCGGCGCCCAGCATGGCGCTGGCCGAGCCGATCCGGACCTGGGTGACCTGGGCGATCCGGGCCGCGCCCGGGACCAGCAGGTCGGCCAGCGGCGTCGGCAGCCAGACCGTCAGGGCGCACGGCGCGGGGGCCGTGAGCGCACCCAGCAGCCGGTAGGCGTCCGCCGGCGAGCTGATCGTGGGGATGACGTCCAGCAGGCCGTCGGCCACCACCTCGGACACGTCGCTGCGGTGCCCCTGGGCGAGCCGGCGGAGCAGCAGCTGCTCGGCCGCGGTGATTCGGACGGTCAGCATGACCTCGTCGCACTCCATTGCGCGATCTCCTCCTCGTGTTCCTCCCCGTACCGGCGCGGGTGGCCGGCACGCACTACCCCTGTCACGCCACGGCCCGGCTTCCGATCAGGAGCGCCGGGCCGGTGGGTGCCGTCCCCCCGGTCAGATCCCCGCGTAGGAGTGCTTGCCGGTGACGAAGATGTTCACGCCGTAGTAGTTGAAGAGCCAGCAGGCGAACGCGGCCAGCGCCAGGTAGGCGGCCTTGCGCCCCTTCCAGCCGGCGGTCGCGCGGGCGTGCAGGTAGCAGGCGTAGGCGACCCAGGTGATGAACGACCAGGTCTCCTTCGGGTCCCACTCCCAGTACTTGCCCCAGGCCGCCTCGGCCCAGATCGCGCCCGCGATGATGGTGAAGGTCCAGAGCGGGAAGACCAGCGCGTTGATCCGGTAGGAGAGCTTGTCCAGCGTCGCCGCGGCGGGCAGGCGCTGCCAGATCGACGCCGAGGTGCCGAGCGGGCCGCTGGTCAGGCCGGCCGCCGTGCGCTTGTCGAAGGAGTCCTTGCCCAGGTAGAGCAGCGTGGCGATGAACGCCGCGTAGAAGGCGCCGCCGCAGACGATCGCGGTGGAGACGTGGATCGCCAGCCAGTACGAGTGCAGCGCCGGGACGAGCTGCTCGGACTCGGTGTACAGCACCTGGGTGGCGATGCCGAGGGTCAGCACCACCGCCAGGGTGACCGGCAGGCCGAGCCAGCGGACCTGCTTCCGCGCGGCCAGCAGCCCCAGGTAGGCGACCGTCATGGCCAGCGCGAAGGCGCAGGAGAACTCGTACATGTTGCCCCACGGCCAGCGGGAGACCGAGAGGCCGCGGGTGACCACGCCGCCCGCGTGCAGCAGGGCGCCCAGGACGGTGAGCGAGACCGCGATCCGGCCGGCCAGGTCGGCCCGCTCGCTGGTGCCGGCCGCGCCCGGGCCGTCCGCGCCCTCCTCGCCCCGGCCGCTGGTGACCACCGTCGCGCCCTCGCCCGCGAGGGCGGTGCGGGTCAGCGTGGTGGTGCCGCCGCCGGCCGAGGCGACCGTGACGGTGACCTTCTTCGCGCCCTTGCCCGTGGATCCGGCCGCGGCGACCGTCTCGGCCAGACTGCCCGCCTGCTCGGTGGAGCGGACGGCGACGGCACCCTTGCTGCCGAAGGTCCACTCGAACATGTGGGCGAGCATGGCGATCGTGTAGACGGCCATGGCCGAATAGATCAGCTTGTTGGAGAGGTCGGCCAGGTGGGGGTCGACCGCCGAGGCGAGGTGCACCGTCTACTCCTTGGAGTTCTGGTCGGCAGGGACTGCGGGGTCTTCGGGGTCTTCGGGGTCTTCGGGGTCTTCGGCGTGCGCGGGTTCCGCGGCGGGCCCGTCCGCGTCGGCCGGCCCGTCCCCGTCGGCCGGCTCGTCGTCCAGCGCGGGCGCGTCGTCCTGGAGGTCCACCGCCAGCTCGGCCAGCTCCTCGGCGATCTTCGCCGACTCGCTGCGGGCCAGCCCGGCCAGCTCGACCAGGGTGCCGCCGCCGGGCAGCGCCACCGCGCGGACCCAGATCCGGCGCCGCTGCACGAACAGCGAGCCGATCAGGCCGAGGATCGCCAGCACACCGCCGGCCAGGGCGATCGCGTTGCCCGGGCGGTGCGAGACGTTGAAGCTGGCCCACTGCCGGTAGCCCTCGAAGGTGACCGTGCCGTAGTCGTCCGGCAGCTCCCAGGTCTGGCCCGGCTTCAGCCGCGCCTTGGCCGGCTGGCCGTCCCGCTGGAGCTGGGTCAGGTTCTTCTGGTTGAGCTGGTAGACGTTCTGGGGCAGGCCGGAGTCGGTGCCCAGGTCGCCGGCGAAGGCGTTGAGCACCACCTCCGGGGCGGCGTCGCCCGGGAACAGCGAGATCGGGCCGGTGCCCTCGAAGCTGAGCGGGGCGGTCGGCAGGAAGAAGCCGGAGAGGCCCAGCTGGGTCTTCTTGCCGTCCTTCTCGCCGTAGTCGGAGACCTTGACGACCCCGCTGGACGTCAGGTTGCCGTCCTGCGGCAGGAAGGGCGTCGCGCCGGTGTAGACGACCTGGCCGGCCGCGTTCTTCACCGTGATCACCGGGGCGTAGCCGTGGCCGATCAAGTAGACCTTGCTGCCGCCGATCTCCAGCGGGTGGTTGACCTCGATCGTGCCCTTGGTCAGCTTGGACGCGTCGCTGCCCGCGTAGTACTCGACCTCCGCGGTGAACTCGCGGGCGGCGCCGAGCTGGTCGCCCTTGCTCTGGAACCGGGACTTGAAGCTGTCCAGCTTCAGGTAGAACGGGTCGAGGTCGTCGGAGCCGTAGAACCGCGAGCCGGTGAAGTCGTCCAGCTGCGTGATGGTGTTGGAGTAGCCCTCGCCGGCCACCATCAGCTTGCCGCCGGTGCCGCTGGCCAGGCTCGCCCAGGCGAAGCCGCCGAGCAGCGCGAACAGCGACAGGTGGAAGACCAGGTTGCCGACCTCGCGCAGGTAGCCCTTCTCGGCGGCCACCGAGCCGCCCGCCAGGTTCGCCCGGAACCGCCGCCGGCGCAGCAGCCGGTGTGCGGCGGCGTTCACCGCCGTGGCGTCCGCGTCGGTGCGCCAGGCCGCGTAGACCGGCATCCGGGTCAGGTTGCGCGGCGCGCCCGGGGGCTGGGCCCGCAGCACGCCGACGAACTGCCAGGTGCGCGGGACGATGCAGCCGGCCAGCGAGACGAACAGCAGGATGTAGACGGCCGAGAACCAGACCGAGCTGTAGACGTCGAACAGCTGGAGCTTCTCGTAGACCGGCGCGACGGTGGTGTGCTGCGCCTTCCACGTCTCGACCTTGAACTGGTTCTGGCCGTTCTGCGGGATCAGCGACCCGGGGATGGCGGCCAGCGACAGCAGGAAGAGCAGGATCAGCGCGACCCGCATCGAGGTCAGCTGGCGCCACGTCCAGCGCAGCCAGCCGAACACCCCCATGCCCGCGGGGCCCTCCGACTCGACCGGCGCGGTGGTCAGCCGCTCGGCCGCGTCCTCGGCCGCCGCCGGGGGCAGCCCGGTATCGGTCGTGGTCTTGCTCACGGTCAGATTCCGATCTGGAAGTCGGCGGTCCAGGACTGCAGCTCGTTCACCATCGAGTCCCAGATCCCGGTGACGAGCAGCAGACCGACCGCGACGAGCATGCCGCCGCCGATCCGCATGACGAGCGGGTAGTGCCGCTTGACCCAGCCGAACGCGCCCAGCGCCCGGCGGAAGGCCAGCGCGGCCACGACGAACGGTACGCCCAGGCCCAGGCAGTAGGCGGTCATCAGCAGGGCGGCACGGCCGGCGTCGGCCTCGTTCAGGGCCAGGTTCTGGACGGCGGCCAGGGTCGGGCCCAGGCAGGGCGTCCAGCCGACGCCGAAGACCACGCCGAGCATCGGCGCGCCGAGCAGGCCGACCGCCGGACGGCGGTGCGAGCGCAGCTCGCGCATGCTCAGCCCGGGCACCAGGCCCATGAAGGCGAGGCCCATGACGATGGTCAGCGCGCCGAGCACGATCGAGATGACCCGCTTGTGCTCCTGCAGCGTCGAGCCGAAGTAGCCGAACAGCGCGCCGCCGGAGACGAAGACGGCGGTGAAGCCGAGGATGAACAGCAGCGCCCCGAGCAGCATCCGGCCGCGCCGCCCGCCGCGCGCGTCGGCGAGGTCGGCGGCGGAGAAGCCGGTGACGTAGGAGAGGTAGCCGGGCACGAGCGGCAGCACGCAGGGCGAGAAGAACGAGACCAGCCCGGCCACCAGCGCGATCGGCGCGGCGACCAGCAGCGCCCCGCTCTGGATGGTCCCGGTGGTGTCGGCCAGCTGGAGTGCCGCACTCACTGCTTCTGCTCCGCGACCACCGGCTGGAGCATCGCTTCCAGGGCGTCGTCCACCTGGCCGCCGACGGCGCGGGCGGCGAGCTTGCCGTCCCGGTCGACCACCAGGGTGGTCGGCACCGACTGCGGGTTGAGGCTGCCCTTGGGGAACTTCAGCAGCTGGGTGCCGGCCGGGTCGTAGAGGCTGGGGAAGGTGACGCCCTTCTCCTGCTCGAAGCGGACGGCGTTGGCCTTCTCCGGGTCCCGGGTGTTGATGCCGAGGAACTGGACGCCCTGGTCCTTGTACTTCTCCCAGATCCGCTGGAGGTCGTCCGCCTCGCCGCGGCACGGACCGCACCAGGAGCCCCAGACGTTGAGGACGACGACCTTGCCCCGGTAGTCCGAGAGCTTGACCGGGGTGCCCTCCAGGGTCTCGCCGGAGATGTCCGGCGCGTCCTGGCGGTGCCCGGCCTCGGCCGTGGACACGTTGCCCTTGGCGTTGACGAAGCCGATCTGGCCGTCACCGCTGCCGGACGAGCCGGACGAGGAGCAGCCGGTGAGGGCGAGTGCGGCAGCGGCGGCGGTGGCGGCGGCCGCTGCGGCGAGACGGGTTCGGGGGCGCGTCGTGCCAGACATGTGAAAAGTTTCGCATGGAGTTCCGGGCAGGTTCGGGGGGGTCCGGCATTCCGTGTCGCACCCCCTCTGACCTGCGACTGAGCCGGATCACCCGGGTCGCTCCCGAGTGATCCGGCTCATACTTACGCCCGGCTTACGCGCCCGGCGTCAGGCGCCGAAGCTCTTGCCCACCGGCTTGCTCTTGCCGCCCTTGCCGACCAGGTGCGCGGGCAGCAGGTCGCGGGCCGGCTCGCGGTAGCCGACCGAGACGATCCTGTCGCCCTCGTAGGTGAAGCTGGTCAGCGAGGCCAGCGAGCACTGCCGGTTGCGCGGGTCGTGCCAGAGCCGGCGGCGCTCCACGAAGGAGCGGACGATCCAGATCGGCAGCTGGTGGCTGACGCAGACCGCCTCGTGCCCCCGCGCGGCGTCCCGGGCCGCGGCGAGCGCGCCCATCATCCGCACCGCCTGCTCCAGGTACGGCTCGCCCCAGGAGGGCTTGAACGGGTTGGTCAGGTACTTCCAGTAGCCGGGGTTCTTCAGCGAACCGTCGCCGACCCCGAAGGTCTTGCCCTGGAAGATGTTGTCGGCCTCGATCAGCCGCTCGTCCACCGCGAGGTCCAGGCCGTGCGACTCGGCGATCGGCTGGGCCGTCTCCTGCGCCCGCTCCAGCGGGGAGGCCACCACGTGGGTGATGTCCCGGCCGGCGAGGTCCTCGGCCACCCGGTCGGCCATCTGCCGGCCCAGCTCGGAGAGCCGGTAGCCGGGCAGCCGGCCGTACAGGATGCCCTCCGGGTTGTGCACCTCACCGTGCCGCATCAGGTGGACGACGGTGATGTCCTTGGCGCTCACTGCTCAATACTCCTGGGGGCTCGGTGGGGGCTAGGCCGTGGCCTCGGCGGCCGCGCGGGCGGCGGCCGGCAGGGCGGCGGCGATCCGGTCGACGGCCCGCTGGTCGTGGGCCGCCGAGACGAACCAGGACTCGAAGGCGGACGGCGGGAGGTAGACGCCCTGGCTGAGCATCGAGTGGAAGAAGGCGTTGAACCGGAACGCCTCCTGGGTCTTCGCAAGGTCGTAGTCGGTGACCACGTCCTCGGTGAAGAACACCGAGAACATGTTCCCGGCGGTCTGCAGCCGGTGCGCCACGCCCTCCTTGCCCAGGGCGTCCGACACCAGGCCGGCGATCTCCGCGGCCACCCGGTCCAGCGTGGCGTACACCTCGTCGGTGCAGCCGCGCAGCTGGGCCAGGCCGGCCGCGGTGGCGATCGGGTTCCCGGAGAGGGTGCCCGCCTGGTAGACCGGGCCGGCCGGCGCCAGGTGGCCCATCACGTCGGCGCGGCCGCCGAAGGCCGCGGCCGGGAAGCCGCCGCCCATCACCTTGCCGAAGGTGAGCAGGTCCGGCGCCCAGCCCTCCCGGGCCGCCTCCAGGCCGTACCAGCCGGCCCTGGAGACGCGGAAACCGGTCATCACCTCGTCCGAGATGAACAGCGCGCCGTTCTCCCGGCAGAGCCGGGCCAGGCCGCCGTTGAACCCGGGCAGCGGCGGGACGACGCCCATGTTGCCGGGCGAGGCCTCGGTGATCACGCAGGCGATCTCGCCCGGGTGCGCCCGGAAGGCCTCCTCGACGGCGGCCAGGTCGTTGTAGGGGAGCACGATGGTGTCGCCGGCCTGGGCGCCGGTCACGCCCGGGGTGTCCGGCAGACCGAAGGTCGCGACGCCGGAACCGGCGGCGGCCAGCAGTGCGTCCACATGACCGTGGTAGCAGCCGGCGAACTTCACGACCTTCGCCCGGCCGGTGAAGCCGCGGGCCAGCCGGATCGCGGACATGGTCGCCTCGGTGCCGGAGGAGACCAGGCGGACCTGCTCGACCGGGGCGACCCGGGCGACGATCTCCTCCGCCAGCTCGACCTCGCCCTGGCCGGGCGTACCGAAGGAGGTGCCGCGGGAGACCGCCTGCTGGACGGCGTCGATCACGGCGGGGTGCGCGTGGCCGAGGATCATCGGACCCCACGAGCACACCAGGTCGACGTACTCACGGCCGTCGGCGTCGGTGAGGTAGGGGCCGGTGCCGGACACCATGAAGCGCGGCGTGCCGCCCACCGCGCGGAAGGCGCGCACCGGGGAGTTGACGCCGCCGGGCGTCACGACCGAGGCGCGGTCGAAGAGCGACTGGGACTGGGGTGCTTCGTAGGGGTAGCTCACGGGAGACATGGTCTCAAATCGTGTCCTTCACCTCTGCATGTCGGACCTCATCATCTGGAACGATGATCCGGGCGAGGAAGTCTGTACGGTTATCCGTACAACGGGACCCCTGACTGACCCCGGCGACGGACCAGTCAGACTGTGCACTCGGGCTTTCCACCCGGGGTGCGCAGGGTTCCGGCGTGTGCAGGGCTGTGAAGAGGACTGCCGCGTGCCCCAGCTGGGTACGGCGGCGCATGACGGGTAAGGAGCACGTCCGGACGGACGCCGGACGTGCGGGGGTCTGTCGATTCCGGCGAATTCCGGTGAGGATGGTCCGAGTGTCCGAGGCGCAGGACGGCCACGACGAGGCCGCGGGTGGCTCCCGCAGGCCCGCCGAGGCCGCACGCGGGGGTACGGGAGCGGGAACGGGTCGTGGAGGTCGCGGTGGCGAGAGGCGGGGTGAGGGACGCGTGGGGGTGACCTACAAGTACTTCGGAGCACCCGACCGCGCCACCGCCGCCAGAGTCCCGACCGCGCTCGGTCCCGGCGGGCTCGGCCTGGACGCGGGCGAGCTCGGCTCGCTCGGGCGGCTCGGCGACCTGATGGAGACCAGCGGCTCCCCCAACGGGCACCTCTCCACCAAGATCAAGCCGGAGACCATGAGCGCCATGGTCCTCACCGGCATCCAGGGCGTCCCGCTGCACCAGGTCCCGCCGCTGGAGCTGGTCGTGCTGCACCCCGACTACGCCGTCGTCCAGCTCCCGCAGAACGTCGTCGAACCGCTGCGCAAGGCCGACGAGACCGAGCTCGGCGCCGCCGCCTTCATCTGGTCCACCGTCCCGGACCGCCGCGGGCCGCGCGACGCCTTCGTGATCTACAGCATGCTGCACGAGTGGCAGGACTTCGCCAACCGGCTGCACGAGGCCGGGCACCAGCTGTACTGCCTGGTCTGGCCCTGACACCGGTCCGGCCCTGACGAGTCCAGCCCTGACGAGTCCGGCCCTGGCGCCGGGCCGCCGCGGCGCGGGGCGTCAGGCGGCGGCCAGGTCCAGCCCCAGCAGCTCGTGGAACCCGTCGGCCCCGGCGGGGGTGAGCCGCAGCGCCCGGCCGGAGCCGATCCGCTCCACCCACTGCCGCTCGAACGCCGTCCGGTGGACGGTGGCCCCGAACACCCCGCCGAGGTGCCGGCGGCGCTCCGTCCAGTCCACGCAGCTGCGGACGGCCGGGCGCGACCGGGCCCGGGCGGGCCGCTCGGCCCCCAGCTCCGCCAGCCAGGCCCAGCCCTGCTCGGTCACCACGAGGCCCGGCTCGTCCAGCACCAGCCCGAGGGCGACGCTGGCGTCGCGCACCGCCACCCCGAGCTGTCCGGCCAGGTGGTCGTAGCAGGTGCGGGCCCGGGCCTCGGCGCTCCGCCGGGTCGACTCGCGCAGGCTGCGGGGCGGCTCCACCGGGCTCGGCCAGGCGGCCTGCGCGAAGACCGTGAGGTCCTCGATCAGGCCGGCCACCTCCGGCCCGGACAACCGGACGTACCGGTGGCGGCCCTGGCGCTCCTCGACCAGCAGGGTCGCGTCGATCAGGCGGGACAGGTGCTCACTCGCGGTGGACGCCGAGACCCCGGTGTGGCGGGCCAGTTCGCCGGCGGTCCAGGCACGGCCGTCGAGCAGCGCGGTGCACACGGTGGCACGGGTGGGATCGGCGAGCAGCGCGGCGATCCGTGCGAGCGGTACGTCCTGATCGTGCGACATGTTCCCATCATGCCGCACGCGCCGGCGGGCGGACGGGGTGTCAGGGACAGTTCGGCGGCCGCCGAAGTGTCGCGCCCTTAGCGTGAGCCGCATGACAGCCAACGTCGTGTCCGCAGCCGTCACCGACTCCTCCGCCCGCACTCCCTCCACGTCCGTCCGGAAGTCCCGGACACCGGACACCGGATGGAGCTTCGACCACCACTGAGGGGGGGTCAGAACGAGGTCCCGGGGCCGGCCCGCGCGGGGGGCGGGCCGGCCCGGGACCCGGCCTGACCACGGTCCGGGCGGACCCTCCACGCCGCCCGGGCCGTCGGGCGGACCCCCACACCGCCCGGTCGAGCGGGCGGCCCGCCGGAGTCCCCCTCCGGCAGGCCGCCCGCTCCGCTGTGTTCCGGCACCTCCCGGGCCGTCAGGCCACCGGCGCCACCGGGCGGTCCGCGGCCGCCGGGGCGGGCTTGCGCAGGACCACCGCGGTGAGCACGAAGGCCACCACGAGCAGGCCGGCCGCGACCGCGAAGGCGAGGCGGAAGCCGCCGGTGAGGGCGTCCGCAGCCGGGTGGCCCGCCGCCGCCAGGGCGGAGGTGCGGGAGCCGGCCAGGGTGGTCAGGACGGCGACACCGAGGGCGGCGCCGACCTGCTGGGTGGTGTTGAAGAGGCCGGAGGCGGTGCCCGCGTCGGCCGCGCCCGCGCCGGACATGCCCAGGGCGGTGAGGGCGGAGAGCACCAGCCCGCCGCCGCCGATCAGGAGCATGGTCGGCAGCAGGTGCGGCACGTAGTCGGCCCCGGCCGGCAGCCGGGCCAGCAGCCCAAGCGCGGCGACCAGCAGCGCCAGCCCGGCCAGCAGGACGTTGCGCTCGCCGAACCGGGCGTTGAGCCGGGCGGAGAGCAGCAGCGAGACGGCTCCGATGGCGACCGCGGCGGGGAGCATGGCCAGGCCGGTCGCGGCGGCGCCGTAACCGAGCACGTTCTGCAGGTAGAGGGCGACCAGGACCTGGAAGCCGAACATCCCGGAGATGGTCAGGACCTGCACGGCGTTGGCGCCGGTGACGTTGCGGGAGCGGAACATCCGCAGCGGCAGCAGCGGCCGGGCGGCCCGGGCCTGGCGGACCAGGAAGGCGGCCAGCAGCAGCGCGGAGAGCGCGCCGAGGCCGAGCGTGCGGGCGGAGGCCCAGCCGTGCTCGCCGGTGCCGACGATGGTGTAGATGCCGAGCATCAGGGCGGCGGTGATCAGGACGGCGCCCAGGGCGTCGGCCCCGGCCCGCAGCCCCGGGCCGTGGTCGGCGTCGAGCACCCGGACGGCGAGCAGGGCGGCGGCCAGGCCGAGCGGCAGGTTGATCAGGAAGATCCAGTGCCAGTTCAGGGCCTCGGTGAGGACGCCGCCGAGCACCTGGCCGATCGAGGCGCCGGCCGCACCGGTGAAGCTGAAGGCCGCGATCGCCCGGCCGCGCTCGCGCGGCTCGGGGAAGAGCGTGACGATCATGCCGAGGCTGACCGCGGAGGCCATCGCACCTCCGATCCCCTGGAGGAAGCGGGCGGCGATCAGCACGCCCTGGCCCGTGGCCACCGCGCAGAGCAGCGAGGCGGCGGTGAAGAGCGCCAGTCCGGCGACGAAGACCTTCTTGCGGCCGACCAGGTCGCCGAGCCGGCCGGCCAGCAGGAGCAGGCCGCCGAAGGCGATCAGGTACGCGTTGACCGTCCAGGTCAGGCCGGCGGGCGTGAAGCCGAGGTCGTCCTGGATGGCCGGCAGGGCCACGGTGACGATGGAGCCGTCCAGGATGATCATCAGCATCCCGGCACAGAGCACCGCGAGGGCGAGCACGCGGGAGCGGGCGGCGGCCCGGCTGGAGTCGGGCCGGGTCGGGGCATGCGTGAGGGGGGCGTGCGTGGTCATGGCGGGTCTCCCGGTGGGTTGAGTACCGGGTAAGACGCTAACAGATGGTTTTGTTCGGGACTATCTTTCTCGGGAAAGTCCCGTTCAGGTCTCAGCTCCGAGAGCGGCGGGCCCGCCGGACCGTCCGGTCGCTCTCCACCGGCTCCGCGAGCGGCCCGTCCACCAGTCGCGACAGCGCCGAGACGAAGGCCGTCCGCTCCCCGTCCGGCAGCGACTCCAGCACCTCGCGGTGGACCCTGTCGGCGATGGCGGTGCCCTGCACGACGGCCCGCTCCCCCGCCTCGGTGACCGAGATGATCCGGGCCCGGCGGTCGGTGGCGGACGGGCGGCGCTCGGCGAGGCCGGCCTTCTCCAGCTCGTCGACGGTGACGACCATGGTGGTCTTGTCCAGGTCGCTCAGCTCGGCCAGCTGGATCTGGGTGCGCTCGGCCTCCAGCGCGTGGAAGAGCACGCAGTAGGCGCGCGGGGTGATCCCGAGCTCGGTGAAGGCGGCCGCCATCCGGGTCGCCAGCACGTGGCTGGCGTGGTCCAGCAGACCGGAGATGTCACGGATCTGGCGCACGGGCGGGCTCGTCGTCATACAACCGAGGTTAGCAATGCCGTCCCGCGCCGGATGATCCCGTGACCAACCACCTTCCCGGCGTGCCGCCGGGAAGGCGGGGGCCCGGGTCCGGGCCGGCGGGCGTCCAGGCAGGCGGGGCCTGCGGGCCTACGAGTCTGCGGGCCTGCGGGCCTACGGGATGCCCAGCTCGAACAGCGCGTACCCGGCGTACCAGCCGGCCGCCACCGCCGGCACGGCGAACAGGCCGGCCAGGGTCGGCAGCCGCAGCCGGCGCAGCGCGAGCGCCAGGCCGATGCAGAGCGGGAAGGCGGGCAGCAGGTAGCGCGAGATGTTGCCGAAGATCTGGTTGCTGCTCAGCGCGGTGAAGACGGTCAGCAGGGTGAAGACCACCAGCACCAGCGGCGGCCGGGCGCGCAGCAGCAGCACCAGCAGCCCGGGCAGGGCGATCAGCAGGGCCACCGCGATCAGGTCGGGCACCGGGTTGGACTGCCAGAAGTCCCAGTGCCCGGTGATCACGTCCAGGAAGGTGCGGGAGGTGGAGGCGCCCCAGTCGAAGTAGCGGTTCCAGGCGCCGCGCTGCAGCTTGAAGTAGCCGCCCCAGTCGCCCATCCGGTAGCCGACCCAGGCGACGTACCAGAGCAGGCCCCAGGGGGTGATCAGCATCGCGGTCAGCGGGCGGGCGATGCCGTCGGTCCGCCGGACGAGCGCCACCAGTGCGGCGATCGAGACGGCCGCGATCAGCGCCGCCGCGGTGGGCCGGTTGAGGCCGGCCGCGAGGGCGAGCACCCCGGCGGCGACCCAGCGGCGCGTCATCACGCAGTAGCAGGCCCAGGCGGAGATCGCGACGAACAGCGAGTCCGAGTAGACCGCCCACTCCACCCCCGAACCCGGGAACAGCCCCCAGATCACGGCGGCGATCACCCCGGCCCGGAAGCCGCCGAGCCGCTCGGCGACCGCGAAGATCCCGGCCGCCGCGACGAACGAGGCGATCACCGAGACGGCGATCCCGGAGCCGTACGGACCGAGGCCGGTGACCGCGCCGACCAGCCGCATCAGCCACGGGTAGAGCGGGAAGAAGGCGGCCGAGTTCTCGTAGTAGGTGGCCAGCGGGTAACCGTGCAGCGGGATCAGCTGCGGGTCGTAGCCGTTCTCGGCGATCCGCTGGTACCAGATGCCGTCCCAGGTGCCGAGCACGTCCCACGGCCGGGCACCGCCGCCGCGGCCGATCTCCTTCTTCAGGAAGTCCCCGGTGTGCGAGAGCAACAGCATGAAGACGGTCAGGCCGGTCGCCTTGACCACCGCGTACGCGCCGAGTGCGGGCGCGAACCGGTCCACCGCGGCGGCGAACCGGCCCCGGCGCTCCGTAGCCGCGGACCGGTCGTCGGCGCCGGGCGGCTCCGCGCTCGCCGGCTCCGTACTGGATGTGCTCGATGCCGTGCTCATCAGCTCTGGACTCCCCGCCCCCGCTCGTGATCGGCGCGGCCACGAAACGCGCCGCCGCCGGGCGAGCCTACGGCACGGGGGTTCGGGGGCCCGCGTCAACCTTCCGTGCCGGTCCCACGAAGGAGTAGAGCCGGTGCAGGGCGTCGACCTGGGCGCGGCCGCCCGCGGTGAGGGTGCGACCGTCCGGGGCGGTGAGGGAACGGCGGCTCACCAGCCGGGCGAGGACGGCACCGTGCTGCAGGACCGCACCGGCCGGCGGCAGGTTGACCAGCACGGTCTCGTCGGGGCCGCACTCCAGCAGGCCGGCGGCGTCGCCCCGGCGGACCAGCACGCCGTCGCGCAGCACGTACGCCCCGGCCGCCGGCACCCCGACGGCCTCCGCCGGGGCGCCGGTGTGCCGGACGGTCAGCTGCACGCCGTACGCCGGGTCCGGGTCGGGCTTGCCGAGGGTGGGGACGCCGTGCCGCTCCAGCACGTGCCGGAGCACCGTGGGCAGCCGCCCGTCCGCCCGCTCCAGCTCCAGCTCGCCGAGCAGCCAGCTGGAGCCCTGCATCCGGCAGTTGATCTCCAGGGCGAGGGCCCGGTCGTCCCGGAGGACGAAGTCCGCCCCGAAGACGCCCCGGTAGCCCAGGCCGGCCAGGCCCCAGCCGATCCGCTCGGTCGCGTCCAGGCAGCGGGCCACCGCGCGCGGAGCCAGCCGCTCGGGCGCCTCGAAGTCGCAGCCGCTGTACTGGCCGAACCCGGCGCCCGCCGCCGCGATCCCGATCAACTGCAGGGAGGGGCGCAGCACCTGCGGCAGGCCGTCCAGTCCGACGAAGCCGTGCACGTTGAGTGCGGTGTCGCCGGCGTACTCGCTGACCAGCCAGCGGTCGCGGGCGGGCAGGGCGGCCGCGTCCTCGGCGGAGCGGACCAGGTGGGTGCCGTTGCCCGCGGAGCCGCGCGGGGTCTGGGCGACGTAGACCGCGCCGAACCGGCGCCGCAGCGCGGTGTGGTCGAGCGTCCCGGCCACCACGGTGCTGGCCGGGACCGGTACGCCGAGGTGCCCGAACCACTCGCGCATCGCGGTCTTGTCGCTCAGCACCTCGGCGTCCGCCCGCAGCGGCGGCACCAGCAGCCGGGCACCGGTGGCCTCCACGGCGGCGGTCCAGTGCTCGCGGTGGCTGCCGTAGCCGGCCAGCCGCAGCTCCCGGCCGCGCCAGCGGGTGCCGGTCAGCCCGGGCAGCCGGGCGGTCAGCTCGTCCAGGCTCGCGCCGGCGGCACCGCCCGTCCGGATCAGGGTGTGCTCCTCCAGCGAGTGCAGCTCGACCCCGAAGCGCGCGGCCCAGCCGGCGTCCGCCGCCTCGGCGGACAGCAGCGCGGACAGCGCGCCGGTGCGGAGCAGTGGCAGCAGGTAGAGCGGCCGGGCGACGATCCCGAGGTGCACGGCGGGGCGGAGCAGCCGTCGGGCGTCCTCCAGAGTGGCGATCACCCGATGGATTATCCACCGCCGCGCCCGCCGGACGTCACGCCAAGGCAAGCACCGCTCAAGGCATCTGACGATGCATTAGAATCCCTCCCCCGCGGGCCGGGGTGGGCGCACGAACCAGCGCCCGCCGGCCGCCGCCCGCCCCGCCGGTCCCTCGCCCCGGCGCCCGCGTGCGCCCGTGCCGGAGCACCCTCCGGAGTGCCGCCGCCCCCGCCCGGCTGACCGGACGGGGGCGGCGGGGCGGGGCGGATCAGCCGTGGAGGTACACGATGCCGAGCTTGGTGAGCTGCCAGAGCTGGTTGGCGGCGCCGGTGTCGGCGGCGAGTTCGACGAGCCGGTTGCCCTTGGCGTCGAGGTCACCGCTCGCGGTGGCGACCCTGGACCGGTCCTGGGAGTCGGCCAGCTCGTAGAGGCCGTCGCCGGCGGGCTTGAGGACCCAGTGCTGGTTGCCGCCGCCGTTGCAGCCCCACTGCTGGAGCCGGGTGCCGGGGGCGGTGGAGCCGGCGTCGGCGTCCAGGCACATGTCCCGGTTGCCGCTGAAGTCGAGCTCGTAGGCGCCGCCCGGCTTGGCCTCCAGGACGAACGACTGGTTGAGCCCGCCGGTGGCGGCGTAGGTGATGGCGGCGCGGCCGTTGACGGAGTCGCCGTAGGTGCCGCCGCCGGTGAGGTCGAGCGCCTTCCCGTCGGCGGAGTTGGTGAGCTGGTACCAGGCGCCGTCCTCGGGCACGTCGCCGAAGGGCCTGCCGGGGGTGAGCGGCCGGATCGACGTGACGTTCTGCTGGTCGAGCGTGCAGTAGGCCTGCTGCTGGTCGGGCCGGGCGTAGAACTGGCCGAGGCAGACGCCCTCGCCGCGGTAGCCGGCCACCCGCAGGTGGTACGACTGGCGGACCATGTTCATGCACAGCCCGGGGATGCCGATCTGCGCGTCGCAGCCGTTGCGGACCCACTCGGAGAGGTTGATGACGTCCCCGTTGGTGTACTCGTACGGGGAGCTGGTCCACTCGGCACAGACCTCGTGGCCGAAGGCGACCCGCCGCTGGTCCAGGTACCGGACGCCGGGCACCTGTTCGGCCGCGGCGCGCAGGGTGTCGCTGAAGAGCGGCACCACCCAGTTGTGGCCCCAGGCGAGGTCCTCGGGGAAGGCCGGGCAGCCGTCGGCGATCTTGCCGAGGTAGTCGTTGCGCCGGATGTCGGGCGTGATCGGGTTGAAGTACGACTGGTAGACCAGCTGGTACGAGGAGTCGGCGTAGCCGGCCTTCCGCATGGTCTGCCGGATGTCCTGCAGCGCGGCGACCACCTTGGGCTGGACCCGCTTGGCCCGCTGGGTGATCTCCTCGCTGCCGATGGTGTCGCGGCAGCCCTGGTCCTTGGGGACGGGGAAGTACTGCGCGAGGCAGTGCATCATGATGCCGCTGAAGTCGAAGTCGTCGTTGGCGCCGATCGTGACGACGACCATCTTGACGTCGTACCTGCCCGCCGCCTCGGCGAGTTGGACGTCCTGCTTGCGCTCGCCGAAGTCGCCGCTGCCCGGTCCGGTGACCTTGGCCAGCTCGGGGTCGCTGACCAGGTCGCCGGTCTGGGCGCCCGAGCAGGCCAGGTCGACCGGGGTGACGTCGGGGATGCCGGTGACGAAGATCTCCGACTTCGGGTGCCGGTGGCAGTAGTCGGAGGGGTTGTCGGTCTCCGGGAAGTAGCCGTCGCCGGTGTCGGTGCCGGCGCCCTCCCCGGAGATCGCGCTGTCGCCGAGGGCGACGATCGCGGCCGGTTTGGCGGTGCCGGCCGCGGGTGCGGCGACGGCGCCGGGGGCACCGGCCAGGCCGAGGGCGACGACGAGGGCGCCCGTCGCGAGCAGTGCGGCGTACGGGGAGCGGCGCGCGGCCGGCCGGGGTCGGCGCGCACCTGACAATCGTGACCTGATCACACGCAACTCCTTGCGGGGTGGGGGATCCCGCCCGGCCGAGGGGCGCCGGACGCATCGGAGCAAAGAAAGGTGAGCAGGTCTCACATTCTAGGTACCGACCGGTAACGCAACAAGGCTTGTGACGGCGCCGGGAGCCGCCGCCGGCGCCGCTCCGGACGGACGGCGCGCGGAGCGTCCGGAAAACGGAGAGCCGCCGCCCCGCGCCCCAGGAGGGAAGCGCGGAACGGCGGCTCGCGCCGGCCGAACCGGGCGCGGATCAGCCCGCGTTGACGCAGTGGTTGCCGAACGCCGGGTTCAGCAGGCCGATCACGTTGATGGTGTTGCCGCACAGGTTGACCGGCACGTGCACCGGGACCTGGATCTGGTTGCCGGAGATGACGCCCGGGGAACCCGCGGCGACGCCCTCGGCGCCCGAGCTGGCCATCGCGGTGCCGGCACCGGCCGCCACGATGCCTACCACGGCGGCACCGACGGCGGCCGTCTTCTTGATGCTCATAGGAGCCTCCTGACTAATCGACAGAGATGCACGGGGAGTGCGACATCTAGAACGAGACCTGCCCGACCCGGTTGCGACGGAGGGTGCTTTGTCACCCGAGTGGCCCAACGCACCCGGCGCCAGGCATTCGGGTGATCGCCCGCGGCCGGGCCGTTTCCCCCCGGGCGCTTCCTCGTTCTCCCTGGCGGAACACGCTCCACCCAGGCCCCCAGAACGAATCGAGATACCGCACATGCGCAAGCTCGCCCACGGCGTCCTCGGCACCGCGGCCACCGCCGCCATGCTGGCCGCCGGCGCCGGCGTCGCCTCCGCCCACCACACCCACGGCGCTTCCGCCGAGGGCGTGGCGGCCGGTTCGCCCGGCGTGGCCTCGGGCAACCAGATCCAGGTCCCGGTGCACATCCCGGTGAACGTGTGCGGCAACTCGGTCGACCTGGTCGGCCTGCTCAACCCGGCGTTCGGCAACCACTGCGCGAACGCCTGACCCAGCGCCGAACGGCCGCCCGGCGCACCCCGCCGGGCGGCCCACCGACTCCGGGAGATCCGCCGCCGGTCCGAGCCCGTCCGGAATTACTCCTGGTCGCGCGTCTGCACGAATTGTTCCCGGCCGTGCGGGAATTGGTTCGCGACGCGCGGTGACGCGGCCGCCGCCCATCGTCCAAGCCACGGGCGACACGCGCCACTTGGGCCGCCAGAGTGACAATCACGGCATTCCCAGAAGCCAGCGGGCGATGATTTCCTTTCGCCCGGCTCCCGACTATTTCCCATTTACGGTCGGGCAGAAAACGGAGGAAGAACCCACATGCGTAACCTCAAGAAGGCCGCCGCCCTGTCCCTCGCCACCGCCGGCCTGGTCGTCGGCGCGGCCGGCGGCGCGTTCGCCAGCTCCGGTGCCGAGGGCGTCGCCGCCGGCTCCCCCGGTGTGCTCTCCGGCAACCAGATCCAGATCCCGGTGCACATCCCGGTCAACGTCTGCGGCAACTCCATCGGCATCGTCAGCATCCTCAACCCGGCGTTCGGCAACCACTGCGCCAACATCGGCTGAACCGGCGGTCGCCGGTACGGCGACAGCCACCTCACCGAGTCCGTGCCGCACCCCGCTGCCGTCGGGGTGCGGCCCGCTCAACCCGTGTGTGATCGAGGAGATCAACCCCCATGCAGAACGTGAAGAAGGCCGCCGTCCTCTCCGCCGCCGCCGCCGGCCTGGTGCTGGGCGCGGCGGGTGCCGCCAACGCCAGCTCCGGCGCCGAGGGCGTCGCCGCCGGCTCCCCCGGTGTGCTCTCCGGGAACCAGCTCCAGGTGCCCGTGCACATCCCGGTCAACCTGTGCGGCAACTCCATCGACGTGATCGGCGCCCTCAACCCGGCGTTCGGCAACAGCTGCGCCAACATCGAGGCGCACCCGCAGCACGACGCGGACGACTGCTGATCCCCGATCGGCACGCATTCCGGCCGTCCTGCCCCCCGACCAGCCGGCCGGGGGGCAGTTCGGCGTACCCGGGCGCAGTCCAGCCGCCCGGGGCCCCCGATCCCCGAAGGGTGACTCCGCATGGTTTCGAAGAAGAGCGGGGCCGGCCTCGCCGCCGCCCTGGGCGCCGCGATGCTGCTCGGCGCCGGCACGGCGCACGCGGCGCCGGCCGAGGGCGGCGCCTCGCTGGCCAAGACCGACGTCGCGAAGGCGCTCGGCGGCACGACCGCCGGCCTCGGCTACGGCATCGCGCCGGTCAAGGACCTGCGCCTGGACCCGTGGGCCAACTCCTCGGCCGACGTGCTGAACAACGGCGCCACCGTCCAGCCGGACGACTCCGGCCTGGCGCCGGTCTCCACCGGGACGCTGACCGGCCCGCTGAGCGCCGGCGGCGGCGCGCGGGACCTGCCGGTGGTCGGGCAGCTGCTCGGCGCCTTGCCGGGCTGAGCCCCGGCGCCGGACACCCGGGAGCCCGGTACCCCCGTCCTCACGGAGACGGGTACCGGGCTCCCGGGCCGGCCGGACGGGCCGCGGCGGGCGGCTCAGAGGTTGGCGAGCCCGGCCACCCCGGTCTGCTGCACCACGCCGGTGGTGGTCGCGGTGGTGGTCGCGGCCAGGCCCTCCAGCGAGTCGGTGACGGAGATCCGCTCGTCCTCGTTGCCGAGCGTCGCCTTGGCGCCCGGGACGGCCTGGACCGCGCCGGTGATCAGCCGCGGGTCGACCTCGCCGACCTTGAGCGCGCCGTCGGCCAGCTGGCCGGTGCCGTCCTGGGCGAGCGCGAGCGGCTTGCCGAGGCCCACCCCGGGGGTGTCGGCGTGCAGCGGCGCGGCCGGGGCCTCCAGC
This sequence comes from Kitasatospora sp. NPDC047058, assembly GCF_040643935.1. NCBI lineage: Bacteria > Bacillati > Actinomycetota > Actinomycetes > Kitasatosporales > Streptomycetaceae > Kitasatospora > Kitasatospora sp. NPDC047058. The sequence continues at coordinate 33,018 of NZ_JBEYVJ010000010.1, forward strand.
AGCACCTCGCCGAGGTCGGCGCCCTGGTCGACCAGCGGCAGCGGCAGCTCGGCCTTGGCCGTCGGCCCGACCTTGCCGGTGCCGAGCGCCGGGACGAGCCGGTCCGGGAGCAGCTCGGTGCCGGTGGTCCGGCCGGGTACGGGCGGCATCACCAGGGACGTCGGGATGCCGCCGGAGATCCGGCTGTCCAGCGGGGCGAGCGGCACGTCGACCGGGACCTGCTGGGTGGCCAGCCTGTCCTCCAGAGCCCCGACCTGGTCGGGGTTGAGGACGGCCGCGGACGCCGCCCCCGGGGAGGCGAGCATGCCCGCACCGACCGCCAGCAGCATCGCGCCGGCCCGCTTGGAGAACTTCATGCTTTTCACCGTTCTGCTGTCCGTACTGGGGATCTGGGGGGTCGGCTGCGCTGGCGCAGCCGGAAAGCACTCTGTCTCAACGAGTCACCCGGAGCCCGGATTGCGGCGGTTAACCGGTTCGGCCTAATAATCCGACCGGAAACGCCTTCCGGCCGCGCCTCCCGGACTCTTTTCAAAAATCCCCGTAACCTTCCGTGCCGTCATTCTTTGATCTGAATGTCAGTGACCGCAGACCGGGTCTGAGCGTTGTACGCGTTGTACGCACGGAAACCAAAAGCTTTTCAGAGAGGGATCTCCCCATGATCCAGAAGTCCTTCGCCGCCGCCGGCCTGGCCGTCGCCGCGCTGGCCGCCGCCGCGGCGCCGGCCTCGGCCATCGCGGACTCGGACGGCTCCGCCGCGTCCCTCCAGGGCAACGGCGGGACCAACTTCACCGGCACCGTCGGCGACAACAGCCCGAACTTCCACTTCCTGGACAACGCGAACGTCTGCCTCCCCGAGATCCACAACATCGCGGTCGGCGTGCTCGGCGTGGCCGTCCCGGTCGAGGTCCCGATCGCCAACAGCGGTGGCAAGCAGTACTGCACCCAGGGTCAGGGCACCCAGAGCAAGGGCGACGCCGGCGTCTCGCACCTGATCGGCTGACCCGCTCCCCCAGCCGCACCACCCCCCTGCACCACCCCCTGCACCACCCCCTGCACCACCCTTCGAATCGCTCCCCGATTCACCCCCGAGAGGAAACCCAGAAATGATCAAGAAGACCCTCGCCGCCGCCGGCCTGGCCGCCGCCGCCATCGCGATGTCCGCCGGCTCGGCCTCCGCCATCGCCGACTCGGACGGCTCGGCCGTCTCCGCCCAGGGCAACGGCGGCACCAACCAGACCGGCACCCACGGCAACGGCAGCCCGAACTTCCACACCCTGGACAACGCGAACGTCTGCCTTCCCGAGGTGCACAACATCGCGGTCGCCGTCATCGGTGTCGCGGTTCCGGTCGAGGTCCCGGTTCTCAACAGCACCCCGAAGCAGATCTGCAACGTCGGCCAGAACACCCAGTCCTCGGGCGACGCGGGTGTCTCGCACCTGATCGGCTGATCCAGGGGCATGGCGCGGACGGAGGGCCCGGGGACTTCTCCCCGGGCCCTCCGGGCTTGAGGGATCGAGTGTCCGGCCGGGCCGCCTCGTTCGGGTGCGGTCCGGCCGGGTGACAGGCCGTCGGCGCGGCGCGTGGGGCGCCCCGGCGGACGGCAGCGTGTGTTCACGTGATCAGTGGCAGAGCACTCCTGACGAGTGCTCCGAACGAGAGGGCAGATCCATGAAGAGCAAGCTGGGCAAGGCCGCACTGACCGCCTTCGGCGCGCTGGCGCTGGTCGGCGTCGCCACCCCGGCGTTCGCCCACGTCGGCCTGGCCGGCGGCGGCGAGTTCGTCGCGTCGGCGCACCCGGTGTTCGCGGCCGGCGAGTGGTGGGGCGTCGGCCACACCTCGCACATCCTCACCGGTGCCCACGGCTTCGGTGCCGCCACCTCCACCGACCTCGCCGGCGGCGAGGAGGGCTTCGCCCACATCGGCGACTGACGACTGCCGGCGGCAAACGCCGAGGCCGGGCCCCTCCCGTGGGAGGAGCCCGGCCTTCCGGCGTACGGCGCTTTCCGGTGTGCGCTGCGTCCGGTGTGCGGCGCGGCGCTACCCGACCATCGCGGCGGCTTCGAGCGCCCAGTAGGTGAGGATCTGCTGGGCGCCGGCCCGGCGGATCGAGGTCAGCGTCTCCAGGATCATCCGCTCCCGGTCGATCCAGCCGTTCGCCGCGGCCGCCTCGACCATCGCGTACTCGCCGGAGACCTGGTAGGCCGAGACCGGCACCGGCGAGGCGTCGGCCACCTGCCGCAGGATGTCAAGGTAGGCCATGGCCGGCTTCACCATCACCAGGTCCGCGCCCTCGGCGAGGTCCTGCTCCAGCTCGCGCAGCGCCTCCCGGGCGTTCGCCGGGTCCTGCTGGTAGCTCTTGCGGTCGCCCTTGAGCGAGGAGCCGACCGCCTCCCGGAACGGGCCGTAGAACGCCGAGGCGTACTTGGCGGTGTAGGCCAGGATGCCCACGTCCTGGTGCCCGGCCTCGTCCAGCGCCCGGCGGACGACGCCGATCTGGCCGTCCATCATCCCGGACGGGCCGACCAGGTGGACGCCGGCGTCGGCCTGCACCCGGGCCATCTCGGCGTAGCGCTCCAGCGTCGCGTCGTTGTCCACGCTGCCGTCGGCGGCCAGCACGCCGCAGTGGCCGTGGTCGGTGTACTCGTCCAGGCAGAGGTCGGACATCACCACCAGGGAGTCGCCCACCTCGGAGACCACGTCCCGGATCGCCTGCTGCAGGATGCCGTCCGGGTTGGTGCCCTCGCTGCCGACGGCGTCCTGCACCGCGGGCACGCCGAACAGCATGACCCCGCCCAGGCCCGCCTCGGCGGCCTCGACGACGGCCTTGCGCAGGGTGTCGCGGGTGTGCTGGACCACGCCCGGCATCGACGTCACCGGGACCGGCTCGCTGACGCCCTCGCGGACGAACAGCGGCAGGATCAGCTCGGCCGGGTGCAGCCGGGTCTCGGCGACCAGCCGGCGCATCGCCGGGGTCTGACGGAGCCGGCGGGGGCGAACGTACGGGAATTCAGCGGACACGGCTTCTCTCTCCGAACGGTTGTGCAGCGCCGGGGGCGGCGGGTGGACCGCCCCCGGCCTGGGTGCTTCTCGCGCAGGGCCTCAGCGGGCCTTGCGGCGCGAGCCGGGACGGCGCTCGCTGGGCCGGTAGACCGGCTCACCCGCCGCCGTCGCGGTGTCGCGGCGCTTGGCCCCGAAGTCTGCCAGCGCCTGGGCCAGCGCGGCCGCCGACGGGGCCGGAGCCATCACGTCGACCCGCAGGCCGTGCTCCTCGGCGGTCTTCGCGGTGGCCGGGCCGATACAGGCGATGACCGTCACGTTGTGCGGCTTGCCTGCGATGCCGACCAGGTTCCGCACCGTGGAGGACGAGGTGAAGAGCACCGCGTCGAAGCCGCCGCCCTTGATCGCCTCGCGGGTCTCGGCCGGCGGCGGCGAGGCGCGCACCGTCCGGTACGCGGTCACGTCGTCGACCTCCCAGCCCAGCTCGACCAGGCCGGCCACCAGGGTCTCGGTGGCGATGTCGGCGCGCGGCAGCAGCACCCGGTCGATCGGGTCGAAGACCGGGTCGTACGGCGGCCAGTCCTCCAGCAGGCCGGCCGCGGACTGCTCGCCCGAGGGCACCAGGTCCGGCTTCACGCCGAAGTCCACCAGCGCCTGCGCGGTGGTCTCGCCGACCGCCGCGACCTTGATGCCGGCGAACGCCCGGGCGTCCAGGCCGTACTCCTCGAACTTCTCGCGGACGGCGCGCACCGCGTTCACCGAGGTGAAGGCGATCCACTCGTAGCGGCCGGTGACCAGGCCCTTGATCGCCCGCTCCATCTGCTGCGGGGTGCGCGGCGGCTCGACCGCGATGGTCGGCACCTCCTGCGGCACCGCGCCGTACGAGCGCAGCTGCTCGGACAGGCCGTGGGCCTGCTCCTTGGTGCGCGGCACCAGCACGTTCCAGCCGAACAGCGGCTTGGTCTCGAACCAGGAGTGCGAGGAGCGGTGGGCGACCTGCTCGCCCACCACGGCTATCACCGAGGTCGCCGGGTCCACCGGGGCGGAGACCGGCGAGGGCAGCACCCGGGCCGCCTTCAGGTCGGCCGCGATGGTGGCCAGGGTGGCGGTGAAGGTGCGCTGGCGGGTGGTGGTGCCGGAGAGCGTCGCGCTGAGCGCGGAGTCCGGCTTGCGGCCGTTGGCGACCAGCGCGTTGGCGGTGGCCGGGAGTTGGCCCAGGGTGGTGCGGACCACCAGGGTGGTCTCCGGCGCGCCCAGGTCCACCGGGCTGCCGGCCAGCAGCGCGGCACCGTCCACGAACCGGACGTCGGTGCCGGCCGTCCCGCGTAGCGGCACGCCCGCGTAGGCCGGCACGCCGACCGACTGGGCGACGCCCGGGATCACCTCGAACGCGATCCCGTCACCGGCGCAGCTGAGCATCTCCTCGGCGGCGCAGCCGTCCAGGCCCGGGTCGCCGTCGACGGTGCGGACGACGTGCTTGCCGGCCCGGACCGCCTCGGCGACCAGCTTGGCCAGGTCGAGCTCGGTGCCGTCGGCGGCGGGGGTGTGCACCTGCACGCCGGCCGGGCAGTGGCTGCGCACGGCGGCGGCGGTCAGCGGGTCGGCGACCAGGATGTCGGCCGAGGCCAGCACCTCGACCGCGCGCAGGGTCAGCAGGCCCGGGTCCCCGGGGCCCGCGCCCAGGAAGGTGCACCGCCCGGCGGCGGCCGGCCCGCCCGCGAACGGGCTGTCGGCCGGGAACGGGGTGTCGGTGGCGGCGGTGGGGCTCATCGGGCTCGCTCCCCCATCAGGGCGGCCGCGCCCGCGTCGAGCAGCCGGGCGGCGAGGGCGTGGCCGAGGGCCGTCGCCTGCTGCTCGGCGGTCTCGTCGAGGACGATCGGACCGTTGGCGGACATCTTCAGCAGGGTGGCGCCGTCGACGGTGCCGACCACGCCCTCCAGCCGCAGTTCGTACTCGTGGCCCCAGGTGGCCAGCGCGGCGACCGGCGCGGAGCAGCCGGCCTCCAGGGCGGCCAGCAGGGCGCGCTCGGCGGCCACCGCGACCCGCGTGGGGAGGTGGTCGAGGGCGGACAGCGCGGCGGTCAGCGACCCGCCGTCCGGCAGCCCGGCGGCGGTGGTGCACTCGATGGCGAGCGCGCCCTGGCCGGGGGCCGGGATCATCAGCTCCGGGTCGAGGTGCTCGGTGATCTCGGCGCTGCGGCCCAGCCGGTTCAGGCCGGCGGTGGCCAGCACCACCGCGTCCAGCTCGCCGGAGGCGACGAAGCCGATCCGGGTGTCCACGTTGCCGCGGATCGCGACCGTCTCCAGTTGGGCGCCGCGGGCGCGGGCCCAGGCGTTCAGCTGGGCCATCCGGCGGGGCGAGCCGGTGCCGATCCGGGCGGTGCGGCCCGCGCCGGCCAGCTTCTCGACCAGCTCACCGAGGGCCAGGCCCTCCTGGGCCACCAGGGCGTCGCGGACGTCCTCGCGCTCGGGCACCGCGGCCAGCACCAGGCCCGCGGGCTCGGCGGTGGGCAGGTCCTTCAGCGAGTGCACGGCGAAGTCGATCCGGCCCGCCAGCAGCGCGTCCCGCAGGGCGGAGACGAACACGCCGGTGCCGCCGATCTGTGCCAGCGCCTCCCGGGAGGTGTCGCCGTAGGTGGTGATCTCCACCAGCTCGACGGGGTGCCCGGTGAGCCGGGTCACCTCGCGGGCGACCATGCCCGACTGGGCCATGGCGAGCGCGCTGCGCCGGGTGCCGAGCCGCAGGGGTGCGGTGGCGGCCGGGGCCCGGCCGGTGAGCGGTTGACCATTCATGAGGTGATCGTCCCGGTGGTACTCGTGGGATGGCTGACGGTTCATCTGGCGCCCCCGCCCGAAGGCTGCTGGGTGCCGATCGGGGTGCCCGAGACGGCGTGCACGGCCGCCGGGTCGAGGTCGAACAGCTCGCGCAGCGCGTCCGCGTAGGACGCGCCGCCGGGCTCGGCGGCCAGCTGCTTCACCCGCACGGTCGGCGCGTGCAGCAGCTTGTCGACCACCCGGCGGACGGTCTGGGTGATCTCCGCGCGGGAGCGCTCGTCCAGACCGGGCAGCCGGGAGTCCAGGCGGCCCAGCTCGGCGGCGACCACCTCGGAGGCCATCGCCCGCAGCGCCACCACGGTGGGGGCGATCCGGGCGGCCCGCTGGGCGGCGCCGAACGCGGCGACCTCGTCGGCGACGATGCCGGAGACCGCGTCCACGTCCCCGGCGCCGGGGGTGGCGGCGTGGGCGTGCGAGAGGCTCTCCAGGTCGACCAGGAGCGCGCCGGGCAGCTCGTGCACGGCGTGGTCGACGTCGCGCGGCATGGCGAGGTCCAGCAGGGCCAGCGGGGTGTCCGCGGCCGCGTCGGCCGCGCGGACCGCCACTGCGGCGGCCACGTCCTCGGCCTTGATCACCACGCCGGCCGCGCCGGTGCAGGAGATCACCAGGTCGACGTCGGCCAGCGCCTCGGGCACCTTGGCCAGCTCGACCGTCCGGGCCACGCCGGCGCCGAGGATCTCGACCAGCCGCTCGGCGCGCTCGGGCGTCCGGTTGGCGATCAGCAGGTCGGTGACGCCGGAGCGGACCAGGGTGGCGGCGGCCAGCGAGCTCATCGAGCCGGCGCCGACCACCAGGGCCCGCTTGCCGGCGATCTCGCCCGCGCCGGCCGCGACCTGCTCCAGGCCGAAGGTGACCAGCGACTGGCCGGCCTTGTCGATGCCGGTCTCGCTGTGCGCCCGCTTGCCGACCCGCAGGGCCTGCTGGAACAGCTCGTTCAGGCCGCGCCCGGCGGTGTGCTCCTCCTGGGCCTTGGCCAGGGCGTCGCGCAGCTGGCCGAGGATCTGGCCCTCACCGACCACCATCGAGTCCAGGCCGCAGGCCACCGAGAAGAGGTGGTGGACGGCGCGGTCCTCGTAGTGGACGTAGAGGTGCGAGGTCAGCTCCTCCAGGTCCACCCCGCTGTGGTGGGCCAGCAGCAGCGACAGCTCGGCGACGCCGGCGTGGAACTTGTCCACGTCCGCGTACAGCTCGATCCGGTTGCAGGTGTTCAGCAGCGCGGCCTCGGCGACGGTCGCGGTGGCCGCCGCGTCGTGCAGCAGCCGGGTCGGGACGTCACCGGTCAGGGCGGCGCGCTCGAGCACGCCGACCGGGGCGGTGCGGTGGCTCAGCCCAACGACAAGAAGACTCACGACCGCCCCCTGGTGCCACGGTTCTCGGTGCTCACGCCGGCATCACCGCGGAGAGCTCACCCTCGCCGCCCTTGCCGGGCTTGGCCGCCTTGCCCGCCGCCTCGGCGTCATTGGCGGCCGGCTCGGCGGCCGGGCGGGACTTGCCGCTGCCGCCGGCGGCCCGGCGCAGCTTGGCCGCGGCCGCGCGGACCGGGCCGGGCGCGCGGTCGAGCACCGACTCGGTGCGGTCGGGCTCGTCGCCGGCCTTGCGCTGCTCGTGGAAGGCCAGGATCTGCAGCTCGATGGAGAGGTCCACCTTGCGCACGTCCACGCCGTCCGGGACGGTCAGCACGGTCGGGGCGAAGTTGAGGATGCTGGTGACACCGGCCTCGACCAGCCGGTCGCAGACCTGCTGGGCGGCGCCGGGCGGGGTGGTGATCACGCCGATCGAGACGTGCTGGCTCTCCACGATGGACTCCAGTTCGTCCATGTGGCGCACCGGGAGGCCGGCCGCGCTGCTGCCGACCACCGCCGGGTCGGCGTCCAGCAGGGCGGCTACCCGGAAACCGCGGGAGGCGAACCCGCCGTAGTTGGCGAGCGCGTGGCCGAGGTTCCCGATGCCGACGATGACGACCGGCCAGTCCTGGGTCAGGCCCAGCTCGCGGGAGATCTGGTAGACGAGGTACTCGACGTCGTAGCCGACCCCGCGGGTGCCGTACGAGCCGAGGTAGGAGAAGTCCTTGCGCAGCTTGGCGGAGTTCACGCCGGCGGCGGCCGCCAGCTCCTCGGACGACACGGTCGGCACCGAGCGCTCGGAGAGCGCGGTGAGGGCCCGCAGGTAGAGGGGAAGGCGGGCGACGGTCGCCTCCGGGATGCCCCGGGCACGCGAGGGTCGGCGCGCGGCGCCCTGGTCGGGCGTCTGCGAACTGCTCTGTGGTGATCGGCCGATTGCCACGGTGCTCCTGTGGGTGAAGCTGGGCTTTGGCAGCCAGGCTATGCGTTTGTGAACGTGTGCACAAAGATGGTGTCCGTTTTGTCCCCGCACAGTGATGCGCATCACGCCGTCGACCCCATAGCACCGGTCTCCTTCCGGGCCGCCGCCGGGGGCCGCGCACCGGCCGCCGGCGGGCCGTACGGGGGCGGGGCCGGCGCCTCGCGACGCGGCCGCGGGAGCGGTCCCGCCGGGGGCTCCGGATACGGCCCGGACAGGGGCTCCGGCAGGGACTCCGGCAGCGGCTCCCGCAGCAGCCCGGACGGGGCGCCGTCCGGGGACGCGGGCGGCTCGCGGCGCAGCAGCGGGACCGGCTCGCCCGACGGCCGGGAGCGGGCCCGGCCCAGCCGCGGCCACGGCACCCGGGCCGCCTCGCGCAGCGGCACCGCCCAGTCGTCCGGCGGGCAGGACGGCGACTCCAGGCAGTGCCGCAGCAGCTCGGCGGTGGCCCGGGCGTCGCCCAGCGCGGTGTGCGCCGGGTACCAGCCGAGCCCGGCCGCCTCCGCGCAGGCCGCCAGGCCGAAGCCGCGGGCCTGCGGCAGGTGGGCGCGGGCCAGCCGCATCGTGCAGAGCAGCGGGACCGGCGGCAGCGGTACGCCGATCCGGGCGAACTCACGCTCCAGGAAGGCGTGGTCGCAGGTCACGTGATGGCCGACCAGCACCCGGCCGGCCAGCAGCTCCAGCAGCCGCGGCGCGATCTCGCGGAACCGGGGGGCGCCCTCGACGTCCGCCTGGGCTATCCGGTGCACGTGGGTGGGGCCGACCGGGCCCAGCGGGTCCAGCAGGGTGCTGAACTCGGCCTCCGGGCGCAGCGCCCCGTCCAGCAGCACCACGGCCACCTCGACCACCCGGTGCCGCCACGGGCTGCGGCCGGTCGCCTCCACGTCCACGACGGCGAAGCCCCCGGCCCCGGCGGGGGCTTCGGGCAACCCTGGGGTCGGGCCGGGAAGCATGGCGGCACTCCTCGCGTGCTCAGCCCCCCACGGGCGCAAACGAGCTCGATCGTAAGCCGACCACCGGGGGGCGCCCCAGACCGATTCCGGTTTTCTTCACAACGATTCGGCGAACCGCCCCCGCCGGTCGGCGGGGCGCCGGGAGGCGGTGCGGGCCGCGTCACCCACCCCCGCCGGACCCGCGCTCAGGCCCCCAGGGCGGCGCGGAGCCGCCGCTCGTCGACGCGCCAGAAGTCGTGCTGGCGGCCGTCGATCAGGGTGACCGGGATCTGCTCCGCGTACGTCCGGTACAGCTCCTCGTCCTGGAGGATGTCCAGCTCCTCGAAGCCGGCGCCCAGCTCGCCGGTCACCCGGACGATCACCTCCCGGGCGTCGTCGCACAGGTGGCAGCCCGGCTTGCCGACCAGGGTCACGGTCCGGTCGGCCGGCTTCGGGCTCGGGTTCTTGTCACGTCGCAGCAGTGGGCTCACCCGGCCATTGTGCGCCCGGCGGCGAGCCGGCCGCCCACCCCGGGGGCGCCCGGCCCCGGGGCGCGGGACGCTTCCGGCGCCCGCTCCCGGCGGCAACGGCCGGGCCGTCCGCTGTTCACCGCGCGGGCACGCCGCCGTCACGGCTCCTCCCGGCCCGGCTGGCTATGCTCGGTGGCATGGCCGTGCTCCGAAGGCTCACCCAGGCTAGGCGTCCCTCCACCGAGCGGACCGCCCTGGCAGGCGAAGCCGCCGCCGCGGCGGCGGAGGCCGCCCTGCGGGCCGGAGCGTTCGCCCCGGTCGCCCCGGCGGAGCCCACGCCGGCGGAGCGCACGCCGAAGGAGCCCGCCCTGGCGGAACCGGCCGCGGCGGAACCGGCCGCGGCGGCCGGGAAGCCCGCGAAGGCCCCGAAGGCGCCGGCCGGGAACCACACCCCCGAACGGGACGACCCGCGCGCCGCCGCCTTCTTCGACTGCGACAACACCATCCTGCGCGGCGCCGCGATCTTCTACCTCGGGGTCGGCCTCTACCGCCGCGGCTTCCTCACCCGCCGCGACATCGCCCGGTTCGCCTGGCAGCAGGCCTGGTTCCGGCTGCACGGCGCCGAGGACCCGGACCACATGGCGGACGCCCAGCACACCGCGCTCGGCCTGGTGGCCGGCAAGCGCACCGCCGACCTGGAGGCCATCTGCGAGGAGGTCTTCGAACAGGTCGTCGCCGACAAGATCTGGCCCGGCACCCGCGCCCTGGTGCAGATGCATCTGGAAGCCGGCCAGCGGGTCTGGCTGGTCACCGCGGCGCCGCTGGAGGTGGCCCGGGTGATCGCCCGCCGGCTCGGCATGACCGGCGCGCTCGGCACCGTCGCCGAGGCCCGGGACGGCAACTACACCGGACGGCTGGTCGGCGACCTGCTGCACGGGCCCGCCAAGGCGGCCGCCGTCCGCGCGCTGGCCCGGCACGAGCGGCTCGACCTGGACCGCTGCGCCGCGTACAGCGACTCGGCCAACGACATCCCGATGCTCTCGCTGGTCGGCCACCCGTACGTGGTGAACCCGGACGGCGCGCTGCGGCGGCACGCCCGGGCCCAGGGCTGGCGGGTGCGGGACTTCCGGACCGGGCGCAAGGCGGCCCGGGTGGGCCTGCCGGCCGCGGCCGCGCTGGGCGTCCTCGCGGGTGCGGCGGCTGCCGCGGTCGCGCTGCACCGCCGCCAGCGGGCCTGAGCCGGGCGCCGCCCCCGGCGCCGTCCCCCGCCCCGGCCCCCGGCACCGTCCCCGGCCCCTCGGGCGCCGTCCGCGGACGCGGGAAACCATCCCCTGCACGGGTGACCGGCCGTCAATCCGCATACCGACCAGGCCGCCCGTACGGGCGAACTCCCCGGCCGCACCGGGCCGCCCGGACCCCCTGACCGTACGTGTCACCCGGTGACCGGTTCTGATCGTTCGCCAGACCGGGAAAGTCGGGGATTACGGAGGCCAACCTCCGGGAAACCGCCCGCCACACCCCCGAATTTGTCACCCAACGCACCCGTTCGGTCACGTTGAGCCGGATGAACGATGACACGTTCGGTCAGTGTCAGCCGAATATGCACGCCATGTGGATCCCAAACGACCACTTCGACCACACGGTGTAGCTGTCATTGCACAAAGCGTTATCCTCTCCTGGATGCACGTCACCCACGCGCCCCTCCCGACCGGGCCGCGCGGGCGTGCTCTCCGCGCAGGCGGAGGTGATCCGTCCACAGTTCTGCCTCTGGGAGTCCCGTGTACCCACCCGTCCGGAACGACGCGCCTGCACCCTCCCGCCCGTCGACCGCGCCCCTGCGCTCCCGCACCAGCCTCCGCGGCCGCCCGGCCTCCGCCCGGCAGATCTCCACCGGCCTGGAACTGTTGCGCAGCCTGCTCCGCAGCCAGCTCGCCGCCTCCCCCCAGCTGGTCCCCGCCGGCGCCCCGTCCGGCTACGGCCAGCCCCAGCCCGTCGGCCCGGTCCTGCGCGCCACCGCCGCCGGCTCCTCCACCGGCACCGGCTCCCGCGGCCGCTCCGGGACCGCCGGCACCGGCCGCAGCCGGACCCGGACGCCCCCGAGCCCCGGCTACGAGACCGAGCACAACCCGATCATGGAGCTGGTCGAGCGGGCCCAGGCCGGCGAGAGCGAGGCCTTCGGCCGCCTCTACGACCACTACGCGGACACCGTCTACCGCTACATCTACTACCGGGTCGGCAGCCGGGCCACCGCCGAGGACCTCACCAGCGAGACCTTCCTGCGCGCGCTGCGCCGGATCGGCACCTTCACCTGGCAGGGCCGGGACTTCGGCGCCTGGCTGGTGACCATCGCCCGCAATCTGGTGGCCGACCACTTCAAGTCCAGCCGGTTCCGGCTGGAGGTCACCACCGGCGAGATGCTCGACTCCAACGAGTGCGAGCGCAGCCCCGAGGAGTCGGTGCTGGAGTCGCTCTCCAACGCCGCCCTGCTGGAGGCCGTCCGGCGGCTCAACCCGCAGCAGCAGGAGTGCGTCACCCTCCGCTTCCTGCAAGGCCTTTCGGTGGCCGAGACGGCCCGGATCATGGGCAAGAACGAGGGCGCCATCAAGACCCTCCAGTACCGCGCGGTCCGGACGCTGGCGCGGCTGCTGCCGCCCGACGCACGGTGAGCACCGCACCACGGGGGGAGATAACCGGAGGGCCGTCACCATCGGTGCCGGCCCGACACGTCCGGGTGAACGGTCGGTCCGATGATCAGCCGTGCGTAACCGACCGCCCGCACCGCTCGTTGGCCAGCGTGCAAGCCCCCACCAGGCGTACGGTCAAGTCGAATTGCGACCTCTCACCCGATGGAGTGGCTTTGGCCCGCCGAGGCAACCGTCCGGCAGGCCGGCGTGTCGACAACGACGAAGGGAGGTGTGGCCCGTGACGGCAAACGTGCTGGAGCACCGGCGGGCGAAGGCCTTCGCCGAGGCGCTGGAGGCCCACCAGGCAGAGCAACGCGGCGCCGCTGCTGCCGAATCGGCCAACACCGTGTCCACCGGCGCCGGTTCGGCCGCCATGGCCGGGCTGGTCGGCATGGCCGGGGCACTCGGCGCACTGCCCGGACCGGAGCTGGACCCGGAGGTCAGAACCGTCCAACGCGCCCAGCTGATGGCCGCGTTCGAGCAGGCCTTCGCCGGCGGCCCGGGTGCCGTGGTGCCCCGCCAGCGCAGGCACCGGGCACTGCGGGTGGCCCCGCGCGGCCGCTGGAGCCGCCGGTTCGCGATCGGCGGACTGGTCGCCGGGCTCGCCGTCGGCAGCTTCGCCGGCGCGGCAGCCGCCAGTTCCAGCGCCCTGCCGGGGGACACGCTCTACGGGATGAAGCGCGGTCTCGAAGGGCTCCGGCTCAACCTCGCGGACTCCGACAGCGAGCGCGGCGAACTGCTGCTCGGCAACGCCGCCACCCGGCTCGACGAGGCCAAGAGCCTGGTCGGGCGGGCGGACACGGCCGGGGAGCTCAGCCCCGGCACGGTCGAGCGGGTCCGCAGGGCGCTGGACGACATGCACGCCGACGCGCTCAGGGGCCGGGACCTGCTGCGCTCGGTCTACCGCAGCAACGGCTCGCTCGACCCGATGCGCACCCTGGCCGGCTTCGCCCAGGACGAGGACGACCGCTGGAGCGAACTGCAGAGCAGGCTGCCGGTCCAGCTGATCCCGCAGGCGCACCTGGTCGACCAGCTCTTCGACGACATAAGCGAGGACGTCGCGCCCCTGCGCCTGGCCCAGCCGCCCGCCAAGGGCGGCGGTACGGCCGGCACCGGGACGGGCGGCGGCGCGGGCTCCGCGGCGAACGGCGGCTCCCAGGCCGACACCCCGGCCGCGGGCGGCAACGCCGCACCGGGCGCCGGGTCGGCCCAGGGCGGCGGCGCGGCCGGTACGGGCGGCGGCAAGCCCGGCACCGCCGAGCGGCCCCCGTCCGCCGGGGCGAGCACGCCCGGCGGCAGCGGCGGGGCCGGGCTCCCGAGCAGCCTGCCCAGCAACGCCCCGGGTGCGGTCAATGGGCTGGTCGACAACCTCACCAACGGGCTCACCGGCACCAAGCCGTCGCCGAGCCCCGACCCGGCACCCGACCAGGCGCCGGCGCAGCCGTCCGGTACGCCCAGCGCCGCCACCGGCGGCGGCCAGCAGCAAGGCGTCGACGTGCCGCCGCTGATCCCCGGGCTGCTGCCCGGGCTGCGGATCCTCGGCGGCTGACGGCAGGAACAGGACGAGGGGCCCGGCGGCAGCGCCGGGCCCCTCGTCCTGTTCCGCTCACCGGCAGCGGAGCACGCTCACCGGCGGAGGAACGCGCGCACCGTCAGAAGAACACCGAGCGCCGCTGCACCAGCAGCTTGTAGAGGGTGTGCTGGACGGTCTCCCGCACCTGGTCGGCCAGGTCGAAGACCAGCATCGGGTCGTCCGCCGCCTCCGCCGGGTACCGGTCGGTGGCGATCGGCTCGCCGAACTGGATGGTCCACTTGGTCGGCAGCGGCACCGCACCGAGCGGCCCGAGCCACGGGAAGGTCGGCGTGATCGGCACGTACGGCAGGCCCAGCAGCCGGGCCAGCGTCTTGAAGTTGCCGATCATCGGATAGGTCTCCTCCGCCCCGACGATCGAGCAGGGGACGATCGGCACCCGCGCCCGCAGCGCCGAGGAGACGAAGCCGCCGCGGCCGAACCGCTGGAGCTTGTACCGCTCGGAGAACGGCTTGCCGATGCCCTTGAAGCCCTCCGGCCAGACCCCGACCAGCTCGCCGCGCTCCAGCAGCCCCTGGGCGTCCTCGTTGCAGGCCAGCGTGTGGCCGGCCTTGCGGGCCAGCTCGTTGATGCCGGGCAGGACGAACACCAGGTCGGCGGCGAGCATCCGCAGGTGCCGCCGGCCCGGGTGGTGGTCGTGGATCGCGACCTGGGTCATCAGGGCGTCCAGCGGGATCGTCCCGGAGTGGTTGGCGACGATCAGCGCGCCGCCCTCGGCCGGGATGTTCTCGATCCCGCGCACCTCGACCCGGAAGTACTTCTCGGCGACCGGCCGCAGCACCGAGAGCAGCACCTGGTCGGTCAGCTCGCGGTCGAAGCCGAACTCGTCCACCTCGTAGTCGCCGGTCAGGCGGCGGCGCAGGAAGGCCAGGCCCTCGGCGGCGCGGCCCTCCCAGCCCTTGCCGAACAGCCGGGTGGCCGCCGGGCCGAGCCGCCCGGCCAGCGCCCCGCCGACGGCGTCGGCCAGCTGGTCGGCCAGCCCGGCGGGGCGGTCGGGCTCGCTCCAACTGGGCGCGGACTCGATCGGGATGACCTTCGCCTCGCCCGACGCGTTCTCGGCTGCGGCACTCATCGCGGGTTCAGCTCCTGGGTCGGTTCGGACGGGAGACCGGCGCGGCGGGGGCGGACGGGCCGTGCTCGCGCCCGAGCAGCCCGGCCAGCCCGTCGGTGACGGCGGCGAGGCGCTCCGGCGGCAGCAGGCCGGCCGACTGCGCGGCGGCGAAGTCGGCGAACGCCTCCGCGGTGGTGTACCGCGGCCGGTAGCCGAAGGTCTCGCGCAACCGGGCGGTGTCCACCACCCGGCCGTGGGTGAGCAGCCGGAGCTGCTCGGGCGAGAAGTCGACCAGCCTGGTCTGCCGGGCCAGCCCGGCCATCCAGCTGATCGCGGGCAGCAGCAGCGGCAGCATCGGCCGGCCCAGCCGGCGGGCGCACTGGGAGAGCAGCAGCACGCCCTCCCCCGCGACGTTGAAGGTGCCGGTGTTCACGCTGCCCGGCTCCGGCTCGTCGCAGGCCCGGGAGAGCACCGCGAGCACGTCGTCCTCGTGGACGAACTGCAGCCTCGGGTCGTAGCCGAGGACGGTGGGCAGCACCGGCAGCGCGAAGTACTCGCAGAGCGGGGTGTCGGCACCGGGGCCGACGATGTTGGCGAACCGGAAGACGGTCACCGCGACGTCCGGGCGGCGCCGGCCGAAGCCGCGGACGTAGCCCTCGACCTCCACCGCGTCCTTGGCGAAGCCGCCGCCGGGCAGGTTCTTCGGCTGGGTCCGCTCGGTGAACACCGCCGGGTCGCGCGGCGCCGAGCCGTACACGCCGGTGGTCGACTTCACCACCAGCCGGCGCACCCCGGGCGCCTTCTGGCAGGCGCCGAGCAGCTGCATGGTGCCGATGACGTTGGACTCCTTGACCGCCGAGCGGTTGGTGGAGCCGAGTCCGGTGGCGCTGACGGCCAGGTGGACGACGGTGTCGACGCCGTGCTCGGCGATCACCCGGGCGACCGCAGGACGGCGCAGGTCGAGCTGCTGGAACCGGTACGGCGCGGCGGGCCCGTCCGGCTCCTCGACGGGCTGCCGGGGCGGCTGCACGTCCACGCCGACGACCAGGTCGACCCCGGGCCGGCGGCGGAGCTCGGCGGCGAAGCGGGCCCCGAGCCGGCGGGCCACGCCGGTGACGAGCACGACCGTCCCCACAGTGCTGCACCCCATTTCCTCGGCCTCGGCAGCCTGCGTGCACCGTACCGCGCCGCCGTACCCGGCCGTGAAACGACACCGCCCGCCCGGACCACGAGGGCACGGGCGGGCGGCGGAAGCGCAAGGCGCGCTGAGCGCGGCGGGCGCTTACTTCTTGTTGCGACGCTGAACGCGAGTGCGCTTCAGAAGCTTGCGGTGCTTCTTCTTGGCCATACGCTTGCGACGCTTCTTGATGACAGAGCCCACGGAACAACCCTCGCTCACTGAGACTCTCGCCCGTGAGAGACGGAGTCCATACGACTGACGGAGGGCCTAAGCCTACCGTCCGTACGGCCAGGGCCGTAATCGTGCCTCCCGTGACCGGGAAACTCGGGGGAAATCTGCGGCGAACGGGGGCGGGACCCACCGGCTGTGGGCCCCGCCCCCGCGGCCCGGTCCTACGCGCTCTCGAGCCGCACGTAGGACTCCTTGAGGTACTCGTGAACCGCCTGCTGGGGCACCCGGAAGGACCGCCCGACCCGGATGGCCGGCAACTCTCCGCTGTGCACCAGCCGGTACACCGTCATCTTCGACACCCGCATGACCGCGGCCACCTCGGCCACGGTCAGGAAGACGACTTCCTGCAGGGGGCGCTCGCCGGAACTCATGACCATCACCCGACCCTTACCCGTGTGCAAGGCACCGGCTTCCCCTCCGGTGACTCCACCGGCACACGTGTATCCCCAGAGTAGTTATGGGTGGTACCAGTGGGAAGAGGGGGAAGCGCAGTCCTCGTACGGTGAGAGATAAGCCTGTTGCAGTACGTAGTCGCTCGGCGGTCTGCTGTAGCGGGCGTGCGTACCGCCCCGGCTCAGGGCAGCAGGCCGTGGTGCGGCAGGACGGCGCGGCGGGCGGCCAGGATCGCCTGGTCGAGCCGGTCGGCAGGATCGTAACCCGCGTCGAAGTCCCGCCAGGCCGGCCGGGCGCCGTCGGTCATCCGCAGCGGGGCCGGGCGGCGGGTGCGCCGGTAGACCTCGGCACGCCAGTCCTCCGGGGTCTCGGTGGCCGGGTCGACGGGCCGGCCGGCGGCGGTGGCGACCAGGTGGGTCCAGCTCCGCGGGACGACGTCCACGACGGCGTAGCCGCCCCCGCCGAGCGCGATCCAGCGGCCGTCCGCGTGCTCGTGGGCGAGGGCGTGCAGCTCCTCGGCGATCAGCCGCTGGGCGTCCACGGTGACGGCGAGGTGGGCGAGCGGGTCCTCCAGGTGGGTGTCCGCGCCGTGCTGGGTGACCAGGACCTGCGGGCGGAAGGCGGCCAGCAGCTCGGGCACCAGGGCGTGGAAGGCGCGCAGCCAGCCGGCGTCGCCGGTGCCGGCCGGCAGCGGCAGGTTGGCGGCGGTGCCGGGGGCGCCGGGGCCGCCGGTCTCGGTGGCCCAGCCGGTCTGCGGGAAGAGCGTGGCGGGGTGCTCGTGCAGCGAGACGGTGAGCACCCGGGGGTCGTCCCAGAACGCCTGCTGGACGCCGTCGCCGTGGTGGACGTCCACGTCGACGTAGGCGACCCGCTCGGCGCCGAGTTCGAGCAGCCGGGCGATGGCGAGGGCCGGGTCGTTGTAGATGCAGAAGCCGGAGGCTCTGCCGGGCATGGCGTGGTGCAGGCCGCCGGCGAAGTTGACGGCGTGCGGGGCCGCGCCGCGCCAGACCGCCTCGGCGGCGGCCACCGACTGCCCGGCGATCAGGGCGGAGGCGGAGTGCACGGCCGGGAAGGACCAGTTGTCGTCGGTGCCGAGCCCGTGCCGCTGGTCCTGCTCGTCGGGGTGGGCGGCGGCGTGCTTGACCGCCTCGACGTACTCGCGGGTGTGCACCAGCCGGAGCGTGGAGTCGCCGGCCGGCGGGGCGGAGCGGACGGTCACGCCCGGCCCGGTGTGCAGCCCGAGCGACTCCACCAGCCGCATGGTGAGCGCCAGTCGGGTCGGGTCCATCGGATGGCCGGGACCGAAGTCGTAGGCGGTGACCGCCTCGTCCCAGAAGAGGTGCAGGCCGCAGGGGGTGTCACGCTCGGCTTCGGGCATGGCGTCCACCGTAGTGGGTGGGGGCGTCGGGCCCGCCCCCGGCCCGGGCGAGTCCTCGCGCCGCGGCGGGTCCTCGTTCGCCGGAGCGGATCCTCGCGCCGCGGCGGGTGTCAGGCGCCGGCCCGCTGCCGCACCCGGCCGGTGACCGGCGCCGCGGCGGGGCCGGTGGGCGGGGCCCGCCCGGGCCGGCGCCCGGCCAGCCGGCAGCCGAGGCAGTCGGGGTGCCCCCGGCCGCCCGCCGGGTCGGGCAACCGCCAGTGCCGGCGGCCGTGCGGGCGCGGGCCGGTGGGCTTGCCCCAGCCCGCCAGGTGGAGGACCCAGCTGGCCAGGCCGCCGAGGACGACCAGGCCCGCGCCGAGCCAGAGCCCGGCGGCCGAGCCGGCCGCGAACGCCACCCCCGCGACCGCGCTGCCGAGGGTGGCGACGGCCGAGCCGGTCCAGCCGGCGACGGTGTGCCCCATGTCGTGATCGCCGTGTGCGCCCATGGCTCCTCGTTTGGTGTGATGGACGGGTTCCCGGGCCGGGCCGCTCCCGGCCGGGAGAGAAACAACTTATCTCACGAGCTAAGTAACTTAGATGCTAAGGAGATCTCGGGTGAAGGGCAAGCCGCGCCCCCAGGCGACGCCCCAGCAGGCGCAGTACGCGATGGACCGGATGATCGCGCTCGCCCAGTTCGGCCAGCAGGACATCGCCGCCCGGCTCGGGCTCAACGTCACCGACCTGACGTGCCTCGGCTTCGTCATCGAGGCCGCACTGGCCGCGGAGCCGCTGGCCGCCGGCGACCTCGCGGAGCGCGCGCAGCTGACCACCGGCGCCGTGACGGGCGTGCTCAACCGGCTGGAGAAGGCCGGGTACGCCCGCCGGGAGGCCGATCCGGCCGACCGCCGCCGGGTGCGGGTGGTGATGGAGGACGGTGCGCAGGAGCGCATCCTCCAGGTCTACGGCCCGTTCTACGAACGGATCGGCGGGCTGTTCGCCGACTACACGCCGGACGAGATCGCCGTCCTGGCGGACTGGTTCACCCGGGCCAAGGCGCTGCTCCGGGAGTCACTGGACGAGCTCCGCTGAGCCCTTCCCCCCGACCGGGACCACCGCCGGAGCGGGGGCGAAGCGGGCCGCGAGCGGCAGCACGGCCAGCACCAGCAGCATCGGGGCGAGCAGTGCCCAGCGGTACGAGCTCGCGTCCGCGATCGCCCCGACCAGCGGCGAACCGACCAGGAATCCCGCGTAGTTGAACAGGTTGAGCCGGGCCACGGCGGCGTCCGAGTCGGCCGGGAACAGCCGCCCGCCGGCCGCGAAGACCTGCGGGATGATCGCGCAGATGCCGAAGCCGAGCACGGTGAACCCGGCGATCCCGGCCGGGGCGCCGGGCGCCGCGGCCGCCACCGCGAAGCCCAGCGCGGCCAGTGCGGCGCCGGCCCGGACCACCGGGACGGCACCCCAGCGCTGGACGGCGCGGTCGCCGACCGCCCGGCCGAGCAGCATCGCCACCATGTAGCCGAGGTACGAGAGCTTGGCGACGTCCTCGGGGCTGCCCAGGCCGTCGGTGAGGTACTTGACGCTGTAGTTGGAGACCGAGGCGTCCGCGATGTAGGTGAAGGCCATCGCCAGGCAGAGCGGCAGCAGCGGCCGCCACGGGACCGTCCGGGCGGCGGCCTCGGCGGCCTCCCGGACGGCGTCGCCGAGCTCGGCGGGCCCGGCGAACCCGGCACCCGCCAGGACGGCGAGCGGCGCGATCACGGCGGCGGCCGTCCCGAACAGGGCGGGCAGGCCGAGGTCGTAGTGCGAGCCGAGGCCCGCGACGGCCGCGCCGAGGATGCCGCCGAGGCTGAACGCGGCGTGGAAGCCGAGCATGACCGAGCGGCCGTAACGGTGCTGCAGGCCCACCCCGAGCATGTTCATACTGGCGTCCAGCGCACCGACCAGCAGCCCGAACGCGCCCAGCGCGAGCGCGAGCTGCCAGAGCGTCCGGCCGAGCCCGGCGGCGGCCAGGCTGAGGCAGACGGCGGGCTGGACCACCCGCAGCACGGCCCGGGCGCCGGTCCGCTTCACCAGCTGCTCGGAGGCGATCGAGCCCACCCCGGCCAGCACCGGCACGGCCGCCAGGAAGACCGGCAGCAGCGCGTCGCTCAGCCCGTACCGGTCCTGGATCTCGGGGATGCAGGTGACCAGCAGCGCGAAGGTGACGCCCTGCAGCAGGAAGCTCGCGGCCAGCGCGGCCCGGCCCGCCCGCAGCCGGGGCGTGATCCCGTCAGTCACAGACACCTCGCGGACACCTCGCTACTGGCCGGTACGACGATGTTGGCGAGAGCGTAGGGGCCCGGGCGGCGTTTGGGGAGGGGTCGCGCCGCGGTTGTTCCGGTCGGTCGGCGTTCCTGCCGGACAGCGTTCCTTTCGGCCGGCGTTCCGGTCGGCCGGCGTTCCGGTCGGTCAGCGCCGTCCCAGCAGCGCGGGCACCTCGGCCAGGTCGGCGATCAGGCCGGTCGCGCCGGCCGCGGTCAGCTTCGCCGGGTCGGTGAGCGCGGTGTAGCCGTAGACGTCCATGCCGGCCGCCCGGGCGGCGAGCACGCCGTTGACGCTGTCCTCCAGCACGAGGCAGCGGGCCGGTTCCACCCCCAGGGTGCGGGCGGCGTGCAGGAAGAGGTCGGGCGCCGGCTTGCCGACGCCGACGTCCTGGGCGCTGAAGATCCGCTCCTCGGCGTGGTACCCGAGCAGGCCGGTGACCTCCAGCGCGGTGCGGATCCACGCGTGGTGCGCCGAGGAGGCCAGGCAGTACGGCACGGAGCGCTGCCCGAGCTCCTCCAGCAGCGCCTCCGCGCCCCGGACGGCGGCCAGTCCGGCCCCGAAGGCGGCGAACACCCGGCCGTGGAACAGCTCGTCGAAGCCCTCCGGCAGCCGCGCGCCGTCGTACCGCTCGGCGATCACGTCGTGGATCCGGTGCGCCGCGGTGCCCATGAAGTCGCGGTAGGAGTCCTCGATCGTCGTCGGGTAGCCGAGTTCGGTCAGGTACTCGGCCAGCACCCGGTTGGAGAGCGGTTCGCTGTCCACCAGGACGCCGTCGTTGTCGAAGATCACCAGGTCATAGGCCATGCGTTCGAGCCTAAGGGGTGGACCGGGGGTCACTTCCCGCCGGAGGCCAGCTCGCGCGAGCGGTCCCGGGCCGCCTCCAGGGCGCCGAGCAGCGCGGCCCGCACCCCGTGGTTCTCCAGCTCGCGGATGGCCGAGATGGTGGTGCCGGCCGGCGAGGTGACCGCCTCGCGCAGCTTCACCGGGTGCTCGCCGGAGTCCCGCAGCATCACCGAGGCGCCGATCGCCGACTGCACGATCAGGTCGTGCGCCACCTGCCGGGGCAGGCCGAGCAGGATGCCCGCGTCGGTCATCGCCTCCACCAGGAAGTAGAAGTACGCCGGGCCGGAGCCGGAGAGCGCAGTGGCCGCGTCCTGCTGGGACTCGGGCAGCCGCAGCGCCTTGCCGACCGAACGGAAGATCTCCTCGGCCCGCTCCAGGTGCGCCTCGGTGGCGTGCGAGCCGCCCGAGATGACGCTCATCCCCTCGTCCACCAGGACGGGCGTGTTGGGCATCACCCGGACCACCGGGGTGCCGGCCGCCAGGCGGGCCTCGAACCAGGCGGTGGGGATGCCGGCCGCCGCCGAGATCACCAACCGGTCCGCGCCGACGTGCGGCGCCAGTTCGTCCAGCAGGGTGCCCATGTCCTGCGGCTTCACCGCGAGGATCAGGGTGTCCGCGAGCTTGGCCGCCTCGGCGTTGCCCACCACGCCGACCCCGTACTTGCCGGCCAGCTCGGCGGCCCGCTCCGGCCGGCGGGCGGTCACCAGGACGTCCGCCGGGTCCTTCCCGGCCCGCAGCAGGCCCGAGAGCAGGGCCTCCCCGATCTTGCCCGTGCCCAGGAAGGCGATCTTCTGCCCGTGCGCCGCTGCGCCGCCCATGCCCGCTCCTCGCGTCCGTTCCTGCCGCCATCCTCGCACCGCGCGCGGCCCGGCCGCGGGAACGTCCACAGGGCGGAAGGCAAGTCACCCTAGGGTGAAACTCGGGGTTCTCCCCTATGGCCCCCGGCTGTTCCCGGGCGCACCGTTGAGCTATGGCACACGGAGAGATGTCCCGACGTGAGAACCGGCAAGCCGCCGTCGCCGCCGCGACGCTGGGACCGTGGCGGACGGCCGCGGGTGTCGGTGCGGTGGTGGGGGCGACGGCCCTGGGGATCGACGCGATCACCGGGAACTGGTCGCTGAGCATGCTGGCCGGTCCGGCCGGCTGGGCACTGTTCTTCTTCTTCCTGGTCGGCACGGTGGGCGGGCAGTTGCGCCACGACACCACCGACCGGCGGCTGCGCAAGTGGGCCGACGAGCACCCCTGGCAGTCGGCGCTGCCGGCGGCCGGCGGACTGCTGGTGCTGAACGCGCTGGCGCAGGTCGTCCTCGGCGACGCGAGCCTGATCGGCGCGTTCTTCCTCTCGCTGCTGCCGGCCGCCGTGCTGGTCGCGATCGTGGGCGTGGTCGGCTCGGTGAAGCAGGCCCGCGGAAAGGGGTGAGGCTCCCGGGGAGCGGACAAACAGGGGTGATCACCGCACACCGCACACGTGTTCACCACATGGTGTGCCCCCGATCGATGGATCGTCACACCCCGTCGGCATACTGGCGCGATGCCGATAGCCGAAGATCCAGAACCGCGCCCGTCCGAGGGCCGGGACCCGGACGGGGCGGACCCGTCCGGAGCGGGCTCGAAGGACCCGTTCGCCGACCTCGTCCTGGACGAGGAGTTCGTCAAGGGCGCCGCCGTCAGGGAGCAGGCGGGCCGCACCCGGATGCTCGCCGCCCGGTGGAAGCACACCCCGCCGGTCGACCCGGGCGGCCGCCGCTCGGTGAACGACGGCCCGGCGAAGGCGAAGCGGCGGTTCGGCCGCAAGCCGCGGCTCGCCGTCGTCGACCCGTGGGGCAACCCGCGCCCGCGCCGCCGGGTGGAGTGGCGGACCCCGCTGTACGTCGTGCTGGTCGTCGCGGTGCTGCTCGCGGCGCTCAACGTCGACAGCCTGAAGTTCTGGTACTCGACGCACTACGGCTACGCCGCCGACCACGCGGCCTCCGCGAGCCCGGTGCCGACCGTCGCGCCGGAGACGGCCCGGCCGACCACCGCGCCGCCGGCGGTCGACGAGAAGCAGCCGACCGTCGACCACCCCTGGGCGGGCTCCCCCGCCGAGGGCTGGCCGAACGGCGTCGAGGCACTGGTCCTGCCGCCGGCCCAGGCCACCGGCGTGTTCAGCGCCGACCAGGTCGCCGCGCAGCTGCAGTTGGTGAAGGACTACCTGGTGGCGGCCAACCTGGACCCGAAGGTGATCGCCGGCGGCCGCCCGGAGGCCGGGCTGGCCCTGCTCAGCCGGGAGACCCGGGACCACGCCGAGTCGGCGCTCGCCAAGCCCTCCCGGGAGGACGACCCCACCGGCTGGTTCAGCCGCTTCGACGCACGGGACGCGATCCCGGTCGGCGACACGGTCAAGGTGCAGGGCTCGATGCGCGTCGAGTCGGACGGCGAGCGGGGCGTGCTGGTGCGCACCGACTTCACCTTCGTGTACGCGCTGCGCCCCGGCCCGGAGGCCGCGAAGCGGGCCGCCTCGGCGAAGCCGTCCGTCCCGGCGGTGTCCCCGTCGGCCCGCCCGGCCCCCGGGGGCGGCACGGCGAAGCCGGTGGGTCTGCTGACCCCGGTGGCCGACGCGCCGAAGGACACCTGGACGGCCCGGACCATCGTGCGGCGGGTGGACACCTTCCGGTTCTACGACCCG
>NZ_JBEYVJ010000011.1:0-56780 GCF_040643935.1 Kitasatospora sp. NPDC047058
GGCCCGCCTGTGGTCCACAGGCGGGCCCGAGCGCTCTCGGGTCCGGATGCCGGCCGGGCCGGTCAGCCCTTCCGGCCGGTCAGCCCTTCCGGCGGGTCAGCTTGGCGACCCGGTCGGCGACACCCCACGAGGTGACCCGCAGAAGCGCCTCGATCACGATGTGCCGGCTCATCTTGGAGGCGCCCAGCTCGCGCTCGATGAAGGTGATCGGCACCTCGGCCACCTTGAAGCCGGCCTTCACCGTCCGCCAGGCCAGGTCCACCTGGAAGCAGTACCCGGCCGAGGCGACCTCGTCCATGCCCAGGCCGAGCAGGGTCTCCTTGCGGAACGCCCGGTAGCCGCCGGTGACGTCCCGGATCGGCACGTTCAGCATCAGGCGCGAGTACGTCGAACCGCCGCGCGAGAGCAGCAGGCGCGACTTCGGCCAGTTCACCACCCGGCCGCCCGGCACCCAGCGCGAGCCGAGCACCAGGTCGGCGCCGCGCAGCGCGCTCAGCAGCCGGTCCAGTTCCTCGGGCTGGTGCGAGCCGTCCGCGTCCATCTCGACCAGGACGTCGTAGCCGTTGTCGATGCCCCAGCGGAAGCCGGCCAGGTAGGCGGCGCCCAGCCCCTCCTTGCCCCGGCGGTGCATCACGTGCACGTTCGAGTCCTCGGCGGCCAGCTTGTCGGCCAGCTCGCCGGTGCCGTCAGGGCTGTTGTCGTCGGCGACCAGGACGTGGGCCTCGGGGACCGCGGCACGGACCCGGCCGACGATCCGCTCGACGTTCTCCGCCTCGTTGAACGTCGGGATGATCACCAGCACCCTGCCGAGATCAGCAAAACTCTGCTGGTTCACGGTCACGTACAAACCTCTCGGCCGGTGGCGGGAAGTGCCAGTCACCGTTGCCCGCACTCTGAACGCAGTCCCCGTCGGCGTCCCGCCGACCTGGGAACCACTGTGGAAAACACTGCGTCCTGGCATCCTACTACCGGCCTGTAGGACCACCGGTACGGCTGCGGTGCTCCCCGGCCACTCCCCCCGCCCGCTCCCCCGGCACTCCCCGCCGCACCCGGCCGTTTCCCCGGGGGCCGCACCGGTCGGCTAGGGTCGATGCCCGGCCTTTGCCCGGGCCACCCGCACCGCGGGCCACCCGCACCGGCCCGCCCGGGGGCGGACCGGCGATCCGGCACACCAGCCACTGCAGCAGAGGAGCAGGACCGCGCGCATGGACAGGCTCGTCAACACTGTCCGCCCGTACGCCTGGGGGTCGGTCACCGCACTCCCCGAGCTGCTCGGGCAGGAACCCACCGGCGAACCACAGGCCGAGCTGTGGATGGGCGCCCACCCCGGCGCGCCGTCCCGCGCCGACCGGGGGGACGGCCCGCGCCCGCTGGACGAGCTGATCGCCGCCGACCCCGCGGGCGAGCTCGGCGCCGCCACCGTGGCCCGGTTCGGGCCCTCGCTGCCCTTCCTGTTCAAGGTCCTGGCCGCCGGCATCCCGCTCTCCATCCAGGCCCACCCGACCCTCGACCAGGCCCGGGCCGGGTACGCCGCGGAGAACGCCCTGGGCATCCCGCTGGACGCCCCGCACCGCAGCTACCGCGACGCCAACCACAAGCCCGAACTCATCTGCGCACTGGCCGAGTTCGACGGGCTCTGCGGCTTCCGCACGCCCGCCGGCGCGGCCGCCCTGATGGCCGGGCTCCGGGTACCCGCGCTCGACCCGCTGATCGGCCTGCTCAACACCGGGGACGAGTCCCGGGCGCTGCGCGACACCCTGGCCGCGGTCCTCACCATGGACGAGGACACCGCGGCCGCCGCCGTCCGGGACACCGCCGAGGCGGTGGACAAGGCCGCCGCCGGCGACCCCGACGGCCCGTACGCGCTGTACACCCGGATCACCCGCGAGTTCCCCGGCGACCGCGGCCTGATCGCCGGTCTGCTGCTCAACGCCGTCCGGCTCCGGCCCGGCCAGGCGCTCTACCTCGGCGCCGGCGTGCCGCACGCCTATCTGCACGGCGTCTGCGTCGAGTTGCAGGCCAACTCCGACAACGTGCTGCGGGCCGGGCTCACGCCCAAGTACGTCGACGTGCCGGAGCTGCTCAAGGTCGTCGAGTTCACCCCGGGCACCCCCGACCTGCTCGTCCCGACCGCCGTCGACGGCACCCCCGGCGAGGAGCTCTACCCCGTCCCGATCGACGAGTTCCGGCTCTCCCGCTTCACCCTGGACGGCCACGAGCGCGAGGTCGACGGCCGCGCCCCGCAGATCCTGCTCTGCACGGCCGGCACCGCCCGGCTCACCGCCGCCGACGGCACCACCCTGGACCTGGCCCGCGGCGAGTCGGTCTTCCTCCCCGCGACCGGCACCGCCACCCGGCTCGCCGGCACCGCCGCCACCGTCTTCCGCGCGACCGTCACGCTCTGACGGCGGCACGCGCCGCCCGCACGACGCACCGGGCCCGCACCCCCCGAGGGGGTGCGGGCCCGGCGTGCGTGCAGTGCTCAGGCGGCGCTGCCGGCCTTGCGGCGGCGGACGTAGAACAGCACGCCGACACCGGCGGCCATCGACACCGCGCTCATCAGCGCGAGCTGCGACGTGGCGTCCGAGGCACCCGTGTCGGCCAGCTCACCGGCCGCGGTGGTGGTCGTCCCGGCCGTGGTGGTCGTGGTCGTGGTGGTGGTGCCGGTCGAGCCCGTGCTGCGACCGGTCGAACCCGACGTGCGGGCCGTGGTGGTACCGGAGCCGGCCGGGACGGCCGAGGCGTTCTGCGCCGTGGTCGTCCCGGCCGGGACGGTCTGCGCCTGCTCGGCCGGGGTGCCCGACCCGGTGCCCTCGGCCGGCTTCGGCGCGGGCAGCGCAGCCGCGGCCGCCCGGAGGTCCGCGAGCGCCTTGTCCGCCGCCTCCTTGGCCTCCTTGGCCACCTTGAGGGCCTGCTGGGCCTTGCCGAGCTCCCGCGAGACGGCGACCCGCCAGTCGTCCGCGGCGTCCTTGGCGGCGGCCGACTCCTGCTCCGCGGCGGCCAGCCCGGCCTTCGCGGCGTCCAGCTCGACGTCCCGCTGGTGCAGGGCGACGAACAGGGCGACCCGCTCGTCATCGGTCGCGGTGGGCGGCAGCTTGTCGATCGCGGCGCTGGCGTCCTGACGCGCCTTGACCGCGGCGTCCCGCTTGCGGACCGCGGCGGACTTGGCGGCGTCCGCCTTGGCGACCCGCTCGCCGATCTCGGCCGGCAGCGGCCCGTGCAGCTTGTCCGTGGTCTCCTTCTGCTTGGCGGCCTCCTCGGCCACGGCGGCCTCGTAGGCCTTCGCCGCGTCGGCCGCGGCCTTTTCCAGCTTGGCGATCCCGTCGACCCGGCCCTGGCCGGCGCCGGTCTCGGCGAAGGCGGGCGTGACGGACAGCGCGGCGGGAGAAAGCACGGCGGCGGCGACGACGGCAGCCGCCAGTGCACGACGGATCTTCAAAACAGTGCCCCCCTAGGCATGTTCAGAATGCGCGGATGCGCAGGTAAGGCCGTGGCGGAGTCGCGGAGGAAACTGGCTCAACGCAACACGACAGTCGTGATCATATAAGCAGTCCGCACCGGAACCGCAAGGGGATTCCCAACGGCCGTCCGTACCTGAACGGTTGCCCGGTCAGTCTCTCGTCATGTCGACAAAGCGCGAGTAATGGCCCTGGAATGCCACGGTGATGGTGGCGGTCGGACCGTTACGGTGCTTGGCGACGATCAGGTCGGCCTCGCCCGCGCGGGGGGACTCCTTCTCGTAGGCGTCCTCGCGGTGGAGCAGGATGACCATGTCGGCGTCCTGCTCGATCGAGCCGGACTCACGCAGGTCGGAGACCATCGGCCGCTTGTCGGTGCGCTGTTCGGGACCACGGTTCAGCTGGGAGAGCGCGATCACCGGGACTTCGAGCTCCTTGGCCAGCAGCTTCAGGTTTCGCGACATGTCCGAGACCTCCTGCTGACGGTTCTCGGCCCGGCGGGAGCCGCCGGACTGCATCAGCTGGAGGTAGTCGATGACGATCAGCTTGATGTCGTTGCGCTGCTTGAGCCGGCGGCACTTGGCCCGGATCTCCATCATCGACAGGTTCGGCGAGTCGTCGATGAACAGCGGCGCCTCGCTGACGTCCGGCATCCGGCGGGCGACCCGCGTCCAGTCGTCGTCCGTCATGTTCCCGGAACGCATGTGGTGCAGCGCGACCCGGGCCTCCGCGGAGAGCAGGCGCATGGCGATCTCGTTGCGTCCCATTTCGAGCGAGAAGATCACGCTCGGGAGCTTGTTGTGGATCGAGCAGGCCCGCGCGAAGTCCAGCGCCAGCGTCGACTTGCCCATGGCGGGACGGGCGGCGATGACGATCATCTGGCCGGGGTGCAGGCCGTTGGTCAGCTGGTCGAAGTCGGCGAAACCGGTGGGGACGCCGGACATCTGGCCGTTGCGGGAGCCGATCGCCTCGATCTCGTCGAGCGCGCCCTCCATGATGTCGGCCAGCGGCGCGTAGTCCTCGTTGGTGCGCTGCTCGGTGACGGCGTAGATCTCCGCCTGCGCCGCGTTGACGATCTCGTCCACGTCGCCCTCGGCGGCGTAGCCCATGCCGGCGATCCGGGTGCCTGCCTCGACCAGCCGGCGCAGCACGGCGCGCTCGTGGACGATCTCGGCGTAGTACTCGGCGTTGGCCGCGGTGGGGACGGAGTTGACCAGGGTGTGCAGGTAGCCCGGGCCGCCGACCCGGGTCAGCTCGCCGCGCTTGGTCAGCTCGCCGGCCACGGTGATCGGGTCGGCCGGCTCACCGCGGGCGTAGAGGTCGAGGATGGCGCCGTGGATCAGCTCGTGCGCGGGCCGGTAGTAGTCGGCCGGCTTGAGCACCTCGACCACGTCGGCGATGGCGTCCTTGGAGAGCAGCATGCCGCCGAGGACGGACTGCTCGGCGGCGAGGTCCTGCGGGGGGACCCGCTCGAAGCCGTCGACGCCCTCGGAGCGCGTGTCCTCGTCCTGGCGGCGCTTGCCGTCGCGCTGGAAGCCGCCGGAGCCCTTGCCGCCCTTCTGGAAGCCGCCCTGCGAACCGCCGCCCTGGAAGCCGCCCGAGCCCTGGCCCTGGCCGTTGCCGCGGCCGCGCGAGACCGGCAGCCGGTCGCCCGGGCCGGCCGGGAACGGGTCGTCGGCGAAGGCGCCAGCCGGGAACGGGTCGTCGGTCGGCCAGTCCTCCTCGGGCGGCGGGGCGTCGTGGTCGTCGTACTGGGGGCCGGTCACGCGTGTTCCCCGTTCAGCGAGTGGTGCGAGTTGGAGCGGGCCTTGCCGGTGGCCGGGTGGAGCGGAGCCGCGCTGCTCGTCTCGGGCCACCGCATTTCTACGCCACCTCACCGACGAACCGGACGGCGCGGCGGGTGGGAGTGTCGGCCTGGACAGCCCACGCTAAGGCGCCGGACACCCTTCAGCCAAGGCGGTTATCCACAGGGGGTGTGGACGAGCACCCGGAGGCTGTGGAGAAGTGCCGCAAACCTGTGGACACCCCTGTGGAAAGCCCTGTGGATAACCCGACGATCGATCCACCGTCAACTTGCTGACCTGCGATGACCCCTTTCCGGGGCTGTGCATGAGAAATTCTTCACACACAGCCGAGTGGCCGTGGACACACACCGCGGCGGGCCCGTCGCTCATGATTGCGAGTAACACTCCAAACCCCCTGGCAGTCGTTACCTGTGGATGAGTAGCCTTGTCCGCATGACCGCCCCCACCACCGTCCGCCGCCGGCACGACCGGGAGATCCTCTCCCTCGCCGTCCCGGCCTTCGGCGCCCTGGTCGCCGAGCCGCTGTTCCTGATGGCCGACTCGGCCATCGTGGGCCACCTCGGCACCCCGCAGCTGGCCGGGGTCGGCGTCGCCTCCGCCGCGCTCACCACCGTCACCGGGGTCTTCGTCTTCCTGGCCTACGCCACCACCGCCGCGGTCGCCCGCCGGATCGGCGCCGGCGACCGCCGGGCCGCGATCCGGCAGGGCATCGACGGCATCTGGCTCGCCCTGGCGCTCTCGGTCGGCGTGGTCGCCCTGACCCTGCTGCTGGCGCCCTGGACCGCCGAGGTGCTGGGCGCCTCCGCGACGGCCGCCCCGTACGCGGTGTCGTACCTGCGGATCAGCGCGCTGGGCATCCCGGCGATGCTGATGGTGATGGCCGCCACCGGCGTGCTGCGGGGCTTCCAGGACACCCGGACGCCGCTGCTGGTCGCGATCGCCGGGTTCACCGCCAACGTCGGCCTGAACGCCGGTCTGGTGTACGGCGCCGGGCTCGGCGTGGCCGGCTCGGCCTGGGGCACGGTGCTGGCGCAGACCGGGATGGCCGCCGCCTACCTGTTCGTGGTGGTCCGCGGGGCCCGCCGGGAGCGCGCCCCGCTCCGGCCGGACCCGGCCGGCATCCGGGCCTGCGCCAGGGCCGGCGGGCCGCTGATGGTCCGCACGCTGAGCCTGCGCGCCATCCTGATGATCGCCACCGCGGTGGCCGCCGGGCTCGGCGACGACCAGATCGCGGCGCACCAGATCGCCATGACGGTCTTCCTCTTCATCGCCTTCGCCCTGGACGCCATCGCCATCGCCGGGCAGGCGATCATCGGCCGCTACCTGGGTGCCGGGGACGTCCCGGGCGCCCGGGCGGCCACCCGGCGGATGATCGAGTGGGGCACCGGCGCCGGCCTGGTGCTCGGCCTGCTGGTGGTGGCCGCCCGCCCGCTGTACGTCCCGCTGTTCACCCCGGACCCGGCGGTGCAGGCGCAGCTCGGCACCGTCCTGCTGCTGCTCGCGCTCTGCCAGCCGGTGGCCGGCCTGGTCTTCGTGCTGGACGGGGTGCTGATGGGCGCCGGCGACGGCCCCTACCTGGCCTGGGCGATGCTCGCCACGCTGGCCGTCTTCGCCCCGGTGGCGCTCGCGGTGCCCGCGACCGGTACCGGGCTGGCCGGGCTCTGGTGGGCGATGAACCTGTTCATGCTGGTCCGCGGCGCCTTCCTGGCCTGGCGGGCGCGCGGCGGCAAGTGGCTGGTCACCGGCGCGGTGCGGGCCTGACCGGCGGCCCGGGGAACGACCGAGGGCCGGCCTCCCCGTGACGGGGAGACCGGCCCTCGGGCCACTGCTACGGAACTCAGGCAGCGACGACGGCGACGTCGAGGTTGGCCTGAACGTCGGCGTGCAGCTTGACCGAGACCTTGTGGGTGCCCACGGTCTTGATCGGCGAGCCGATCGCGACGGCGCGCTTGTCCACGGCCGGGCCGCCGGCGGCCTTGATGGCCTCGACGACGTCGGCCTGGGTGACCGAGCCGAACAGGCGGCCGGCCTCACCCGAGCGGACGGCCAGCTTGACCTGGACGCCCTCCAGCTTGCCCTTGACCTCGTTGGCGGCCTCGAGGGTCTGGATCTCGTGGATCTTGCGGGCGCGACGGATGGCGTCGACGTCCTTCTGGCCGCCCTTGGTCCAGCGGATGGCGAAGCCACGCGGGACCAGGTAGTTGCGGCCGTAGCCGTCCTTGACCTCGACGACCTCGCCGGCGGAGCCGAGACCCGGCACCTCGTGCGTGAGGATGATCTTCATCAGTTGGTCACCCTCTCTTAGCGCGCGGTGCTGGTGTAGGGCAGCAGCGCCATCTCACGGCTGTTCTTCACGGCCGTGGCGACGTCACGCTGGTGCTGGGTGCAGTTGCCGGTGACCCGGCGGGCACGGATCTTGCCGCGGTCGGAGATGAACTTCCGCAGCAGGTTCGTGTCCTTGTAGTCAACGTAGTTGACCTTGTCCTTGCAGAAGACGCAAACCTTCTTCTTCGGCTTGCGAGCAGGCGGCTTCGCCATTGTGTGCTCCATTTGGGGTTCACGGTCCGGCAGGCGTCCCAGGACGCCGGCCGCCGGACCGCACGAAATCTGTCAGCTCTAGAACGGGGGCTCTTCCGAGAAGCCGCCACCGGACGGGGCACCCCAGCCGCCGCCACCCTGGTTGCCACCAGAGGGAGCGCTGGACGCCCACGGGTCCTCGGACGGACCGGACTGGCCGCCGGAGTTGCCACCCCAGCCGCCGCCCTGCTGGCCGCCACCGCCGCCCCAGCCACCGCCCTGGCCGCCGCCCTGCTGGCCGCCGCCGAAGCCGCCGCCGCCGGGAGCGCCGGACCGGTTGGCCCGGGTGACCTTCGCGGTCGCCGAGCGCAGGCTCGGGCCCACCTCGTCGACCTCGACCTCGAAGACCGTCCGCTTCTCGCCTTCCTTGGTCTCGTAAGACCGCTGGCGCAGTCGGCCCTGCACGATGACGCGCATGCCGCGCTGCAGCGACTCGGCCACGTTCTCCGCCGGCTGCCGCCAGACGTTGCACGTGAGGAAGAGGCTCTCGCCGTCCTTCCACTCGTTCGTCTGACGGTCGAAGGTGCGGGGGGTGGACGCGATGCGGAACTTCGCGACCGCCGCACCCGACGGGGTGAAGCGCAGCTCGGGGTCGTCGACGAGATTGCCGACGAGGGTGATGACGGTCTCGCCTGCCATGGTGGTGATGACCTCTCCGGAAGAGTTCCGTTCACCGCTGTTTCACGTGAAACAGCGGACGCGAGCTACCCGAGGCCCGGAGGCCTCAGAGGTGGCTCAGTGGGTGTCCGGGCGCAGGACCTTGGTCCGCAGAACCGACTCGCTCAGGCCCAGCTGGCGGTCGAGCTCCTTGACGACCTCAGGCGTGGCCTTCAGGTCGATGACCGAGTAGATGCCCTCGGACTGCTTGTTGATCTCGTAAGCCAGACGGCGACGGCCCCAGGTGTCGACCTTCTCCACCTTGCCGCCGCCGTTGCGGACGACGGTGAGGAAGTTCTCGATCAGGGGGGCGACAGCGCGCTCCTCAACCGAGGGGTCGAGGATGACCATCAGCTCGTAGTGACGCATGAGTAACCCACCTCCTTTGGACTCAGCGGCCACGGTCTCTCCGTGGCAGGAGGGTTGTGCAGCGTCGGCACCGGAGTAGTGACGACTCCGGCCCACCGTAGTGGCCGGGTCCGACAATCGGGCCCCGCCGACCCGGAAGAGGGCGCAAGGGGGCACAACTACACCAGTGCAGACGGCACAGCCTACCTGCACTCGGACGGCCGAACAAAACGCATAGGGGTTGTGATCCCCATCCAACCGCCGCAATCTGGACGGAACGGGTTTCCTGCTCGTTCGTCTCCTCGCCAGGAGGTAGGACTCATGGCTCTGACCATCCACGGGCTCCCTCTCACCCTGAACACCGACGGCCACCGGCACCCCAGGGAGAACACCCTGGTCGGCATCACCGCCGTCCTGGGCGTGCTGGCCTTCACGACCTCCTTCTTCCACAACCTCCACATCATGTCTTCGTGGACCGGGCTCTTCGGCGTCGTCACCGGTCTCTGGGGGCAGTTCGTCTCCGTCACCACGGCCGAGCGGTTCGTCCTGATGATCTCGGTCGTCGCCTCCGCGTGGGGCCTCTACCTGGGCATCGCCCGCGGCGGCTTCGTGGGTTAGCCGCCCCGCACGCCACCCGGCGGGACTGCCCCGCCGGCCCTGCGGCCGCCCCGCCAGGAACCTCCCGCGCCCCCGCCGCGTACCTACGTCCAGGAGACGGGTACGCGACGGGGGCGCTGCCGTGCCCGCAGCCGCAGGGGCCCCGGGGGATAAAGTCACCCCGAGAACCCGGGGCCCACCGAGCCCGACCGACGAGGAGCACCGAGCATGAGCCTGCGCCTGAGGACGATCACCCGCGAGGAGCACCTCGCCTTCATCAGGAGCCGCGCCTCGGCCAGCCACATGCAGGTGCCGTCCTGGGGCGATGTGAAGGCCGAGTGGCGCTCCGAGTCGATCGGCTGGATCGACGAGTCCAACCAGATCGTCGGCGCCGGACTGGTGCTCTACCGGCAGCTGCCGAAGGTCAAGCGCTACCTGGCCTACCTGCCCGAGGGGCCGGTCATCGACTGGTTCGACCGCGACCTGGAGCGCTGGCTGTCGCCGATGCTGGCGCACCTGAAGTCGCAGGGCGCCTTCTCGGTGAAGATGGGCCCGCCGGTGGTCATCCGCCGCTGGAACGCGCCGACCATCAAGGAGGCCATCGCCGGCAAGCAGGCCAAGCGCCTGCGCGACATCGAGGCCGACTGGTACGAGCCGCGCGCCTTCGAGGTGGCCGACCGGCTCCGCAAGGCCGGCTGGCTGCAGGGCGAGGACGGCGGCGCCGGCTTCGGCGACGTCCAGCCGCGCTACGTCTTCCAGGTGCCGCTGGCCAACCGCTCGCTGGACGACATCCAGAAGGGCTTCAACCAGCTCTGGCGCCGCAACATCAAGAAGGCCGAGAAGAGCGGCGTCGAGGTGGTCCAGGGCGGCTACGACGAGCTGCCGATCTTCCACCAGCTGTACCTGGTGACCGCCGAGCGCGACCGCTTCACCCCGCGCCCGCTGTCGTACTTCCAGCGGATGTGGAAGGCCCTCACCGCCGAGGACCCGAACCGCATGCGGCTCTACATCGCCTACCACGAGGGCGAGCCGCTGGCCGCGACCACGATGCTGGTGGTCGGCGAGCACGTCTGGTACTCCTACGGCGCCTCGGCCAACCACAAGCGCGAGGTGAAGCCGTCCAACGCGATCCAGTGGCGGATGATGCGCGACTCCTACGCGCTCGGCGGCGGTGTGTACGACCTGCGCGGCATCTCCGACACGCTGGACGAGGACGACCACCTGTTCGGCCTCATCCAGTTCAAGGTCGGCACCGGCGGCCAGGCCGCCGAGTACCTCGGCGAGTGGGACTTCCCCCTCAACAAGCTGCTGCACAAGGCACTCGACCTCTACATGTCGCGCCGCTGAGCAGCCGCGCCGCCCGCCCCGCCGTGCCCAACACCCTCTGGGAGATGACCCGATGACGCTGTCGCTCTATCTCGACACCGAACGCTGGCGCACGCACCAGCGGTCCGTCCTGGCCGAGTTCCCCGGCCTGGTGCCGGTGGCGAAGGGCAACGGCTACGGCCTGGGCAACCACCGGCTCGCCGAGGAGGCGACCCTCCTCGGCACCGGTGTGCTGGCGGTCGGCACCGCGTACGAGGCGGCCGACGCGGCCGACTGGTACGGCGGCGAGCTGCTGGTGCTCACCCCGTTCCGGGTCGGCGAGGAGGCGCTGCCGCTGCCGCACGCCCGGGTGATCCGGACGGTGGCGAGCGTGGACGGGCTGCGTGCGCTGAACGGCGCCCGGGTGGTGGTGGAGTGCATGACCACCATGCGCCGGCACGGCGTCTCCGCCGCCGACCTGACGACGGTCGCCGCGGAGCTGGACGGGGTCGCCTTCGAGGGCCTGGCCCTGCACCTGCCGATGGACCGGCCGGACGGCTCCAGCCCGGTCGAGGAGGTCGCGTACTGGGTGGACACCGCCCGGGCGGCCGGGGTGCCGGTGCACACCGTGTACGTCAGCCACCTCGGCGCGGCCGGCATGGAGCAGCTGGCCCAGCGCTACCCGGACACCGTCTTCCGGGCCCGGATCGGCACCCGGCTCTGGCTGGGCGACCACGGGGCGCTGGAGGTCCGGGCCACGGTCCTGGACGTCACCCCGCTGAAGAAGGGCGAACGCTACGGCTACCGCCAGCACCCGGCGCCGGCCGACGGCCACATCGTGGTGGTCGCCGGCGGCACCGCGCACGGCATCGGCCTGGAGGCGCCCAAGTACGTGCAGGGCATGTCCTCGCGGGCCAAGGGGATCGCCCGGGCCGGTCTGGCGACGGTCAACAAGACCAAGTCGCCGTTCCACTGGGGCGGCAAGCAGCTCTGGTTCGCCGAGCCGCCGCACATGCAGGTCTCGCTGCTCTTCCTGGACAACGACACCAAGCCGCCGGCGGTCGGCGACGAGCTGACCCTGCAGGTCCGGCACACCACCACGCACTTCGACCGGGTGGTGGACCGGTAACCCCTCGGGGCGGGCAGCCCCTCGGGCTCACCCGCCCCGAGGGGCCGGCGCCCCTCAGGGCTTGGAGGTCTCGGCCGGTTCCGGGGCGGGCGGCTCGGCGAGCCACTGCTCCGGGCCGGCCGGCGCGTACCCGGCGTAGCTCGCCTCCTCGCGCAGCCCCCGGGCGGTGCCGAGCACGAACACGTCCGGGGCCTGGTCGAGCACCCCGCCGGACGGGTCGTCGGTGCCGTCCCAGCGCACCGGGTCGCGGTCCGGCAGCAGGACGTCCCGGATCACCATGCCGACCAGGTAGAGCGTGCCGAGCAGGTGCAGCACGATCGCGAAGTGGTACCAGGACTCGCCGATCCCGTGCTGCTTGGGCCCGGTGATGTAGCCCAGGTGGGACCAGATGCCCAGGGTGTAGAGCACCTCGCAGGCCTGCCAGATCAGGAAGTCGCGCCAGCGCGGCCGGGCCAGCACCGCGAGCGGGATCAGCCAGAGCACGTACTGCGGCGAGTACACCTTGTTGACCAGCACGAACGCGGCCACCACCAGGAAGGCCAGCTGCGCGACGCGCGGGCGGCGGGGCGCCGCGAGGGCGAGCCACCCTATCCCCAGGCAGCAGAGCACCATCAGCACCGCGATGAAGAGGTCGAGGTTCTCCAGCGCCACGCCCCGGCTCTGCATCAGGATCAGCCAGAACGAGCCGTAGTCCTCCTTGCGGTGCTTGCTGAACACGTAGAAGGTCGACCAGCCCTGCCAGTTCGCCACCATGATCGGCAGGTTGACCAGCAGCCAGGCCCCGACCGCACCGCCCAGCAGCGCCCGGAACTCGCGCCACTTGCCGGCCCGCCAGCAGAGCATCAGCAGCGGGCCGAGCAGCAGCAGCGGGTAGAGCTTGGCGGCGGTGGCCAGGCCGATGAAGACGCCCGCCCAGAGCGGCCGCGAGCCGGCCCACCAGGCCAGCGCGACGGCGGCCAGCGCCACCGCCAGCAGGTCCCAGTTGACGGTGGAGTTCAGCAGCAGGCCCGGCGCGAGCGCGAAGAGCAGGGCGTCCCAGGGACGGCGCCGGTGGGTCCGGGAGACGGCGATCACCGCGACCACCGCGCAGGCCATCAGCATGCCCGCGTTGATCGCCCAGAACCACTGCTCCTGGCTCTGGGCGGTGCCGCCGCCGGGCGTCAGCCAGGCCGCGACCTGCATGAACAGACCGGTCAGCACCGGGTACTCGAGGTACTGCAGGTCACCGGAGGTGCCCGGGATCCGGTCCACGTACGGGTGCAGCCCGGCCGAGAACCCGCGCCCCGAGAACAGGTGCGGGATGTCGCTGTAGCAGGCGTGGATGTACTGCGGCGAACCCGGCTGGAACCAGGCCCCGTTGTAGCAGGGCAGCTTCTGCACCATGCCCAGCACCGAGACCACGATCACCACCAGCGCCAGGAAGCGCGCCGGGATCCACCAGGAGACGCCCAGCAGGGCGCGCCGGCCGGGCGGGCCGCCGATCACCTCGCTGCCGGCCGCCGCCACCGGGTCCTCGTCCGCCGGGACGACCACGGTGTTGGCCGGGGGCGCGGCCGCGGCCGCCGTGGCGGGCACCACCGGAGCCGGCCCGGCGGCCTCGGTGGGCCCGCCCCGGCCGGCGGATTCCTCAGGAGCGCTCGACGTCATGCCGGACATCCTGCCGCACCTGTCCCGGCTGGACGAGGAGGCCCCCTGAGCGGCCTTCGACTCCGTCCGGCCATTCGTGACGAAACGGCGGTGGCGGCCCTCCGGAGAGGACCGCCACCGCCGTTCCGTGCCGCCCGTGCGTCAGGGCGCCGGAGCGCCGCTCGGAGTCGCCGAACCGGTGGGCTTGCCCGGCTTGCCGGTCGAGGTCGGCGGGTCGGTCGCCGTGGCGGTCGACGTCGGCTGCGTGGAACCGCACAGCCCCGGGATGATGCAGGTGGGCGTGTTGCCGCCGCCCGTCGGGTGGGTCTTGGTCTGCGTCGGGGTCGGCACCGTGCCGGGGCAGTCCACGCCGGGGACGCAGGCCGGGCCCTGGGTCGCGGTCGGCTGCGCCGGCTGCGGGCCGCCCGGGTCCGGGGCGTTGGTCGGCGCGGTCTCGGTCGCCGACGGCGCGGCCGTGGCGGTCGCCGTGCTCGGCGCGCCGGAGGAGTCGACCTGGGTCCCGACCGGCTGGGGGCTCGGGAAGTCCATCTTCGGCTCGTTGGCCAGCGCGGCCTTCATGTAGCGGGTGAAGACGTCGGTCGGGGTGTCACCGCCGTGCACCGAGTCCTTGCCGCCGGTGC
Organism: Kitasatospora sp. NPDC047058; assembly: GCF_040643935.1. NCBI lineage: Bacteria > Bacillati > Actinomycetota > Actinomycetes > Kitasatosporales > Streptomycetaceae > Kitasatospora > Kitasatospora sp. NPDC047058. The sequence goes on from NZ_JBEYVJ010000011.1 coordinate 14,144, forward strand.
CGTTGAGCGAGAGCCGCTCGTGCTTGGTCGGGTCCTCGCGCCACATCGCGACGCTGGTGGCCAGCTGCGGGGTGTAGCCGACCCACCAGGCCGACTTGTTCTGGTCGGTGGTACCGGTCTTGCCGGCCACCGGGCGGCCCAGCGCGTTGCTCTTCGAACCGGTACCGTTCTTCGCCACGTTCACCAGCACGTCGGTGACGTTGTCCGCGACGGCCGGCTCCAGGGCCTGCTTCAGGTCCGGCTTGTTGAAGCCGGGCCGGGCGGAGCCCTGCCACTCGACCTTCTTCACCGAGTACGGGTCGGCCTGCTTGCCGCTGGCCGCGAGGGTCGCGTAGGCGTCGGCCATCCGGATCGGGCTGATGGTCGAGGTGCCGAGCGGGAAGGTCGTGGTCTTCGGGTCGGCGAAGCTCTCCTTGCGGACGCCCATCTGCTCGGCGATGTTGGCCACGTTCTGGCCGCCGACGTCCTGGTTGAGCTGGACGAACGGCACGTTGTACGACCACTGCATGGCCTGCCGCAGCGAGACGTAGCCGCGCTTGCCCTTGTCCTCGTTCTTCTGCCGGTACGGCTTGCCGGTCGTCTCGTCCATGATCAGCGAGCCGTCCGGCCGGCGGATCTCGGACAGGTCGTCGGAGAGGTAGCGGCTGTCGGCGTTGATCCGCTTCGGCTTGCCCTTGTCCTCCCCCGAGGTGGTCACGCCGACCTGCATCGCGGTGGCGAGCACGAAGGGCTTGAAGGTCGAGCCGACCTGGACGCCCTGGGCGTCGGCGTTGTTGTCGAAGTGCTGGTTCTCGACGCCGTCACCGCCGTAGATGGCGACGATCGCGCCGTCGCCGGGGCGGATGCTGGCGGCGCCGAACTGGACCCAGTTGTCGTTGTCCGGGCGCTTCTGCGGGTTCAGCGTCTCGGCCTTGACGTCGTCCACGGCCTTCTTGAGGGCGTCGACCTTGTCCTTCTCGAAGGTCGTGTAGATCTTGTAGCCGCCCTTTTCGAGGGCCTGCTGGCTGATCGTCTTGTCCTTCTGCATGACGTACCGGTTGGCGATGTCGACCAGGTAGCTGACCTGGCCGTTCATGTTGGACGACGGCACCGGCTTGATCGGGTCCGGGAAGGTCGTGCACTTGGCACGCTCCTCGGCGGTGGCGTTCTTGGTCTCCACCATCCGGTCCAGGATCCACTTCCAGCGCGCCTCGGCGCGCTCGTGGTTGCCCTTGATGCTCGGGTCGTACAGCGCCGCGCCCTTGAGCAGGCCGGCCAGCATCGCGCTCTGGCAGAGGTCGAGGTCCTTGGCGTTGACGCCGTAGTACGCCTGCGCGGCGGCCTGGGCACCGGTGCCGCGGCCGAACCAGCTGGTGTTCAGGTACCCCTTCAGGATCTCTTCCTTCTTCATGTCCTGATTGACCTTCAGGGTGATGAAGAACTCCTTCACCTTGCGGGTGAGGGTCTGCTCCTGGCTGAGGTACGCGTTCTTCACGTACTGCTGGGTGATGGTCGAGGCACCCTGGGTCTGGCCGCCCTTGGCCATGTTGTAGACCGCGCGCATCATGCCCTTGGGGTCGATGCCGCTGTCGGTGCGGAAGGTCTCGTTCTCCGCCGCGATGACCGCGTTCTGCAGGTTGGGGCTGATGTCGGAGAGCTCGACGATCTGACGGTTCGTCTCGCCCTTGCGGGTCAGCTCCGTACCGTCGGCCCAGTAGTAGATGTTGTTCTGTTCCTTCACCAGGTCCTTGAGCGGCGGGACCGTGGTGCTCTGGTAGATGAAGAACACCGTGCCGACGCAGGCCGCGAAGACCACCAGGAACGCACTGAGCCACAGCCGCCAGGACGGCAGCCAACGGCGGAAGCCCTGCTTGCCGAAGCGCGGGTAGTCGATGAACTTCTTCTTGCCGGGCGGGCCGCCCCGGCCTCCGGCGCCCGGACCACCGCCGGGACCACCGGCCGCGGCGCCGCCGCGCTTGCCGCCCTTGGTCGCGGCCTTGCGCATCTCGGCCCGCGTCATCCGGGGCTGCTGAGCGGTTTCACGGACGCCCGGGGGGCGCCGCCGGCCGAGGCCCTCCGAGCTGAGCTCGTCGGGTCCGGCTCCGCCCGGCTGTCCGCCGTCGCCCGGGGGCTGCCCACCACCGTTGGTCGACCTGCGCCGTCGATCGCTCATGTTCCAGCTACTCCTCGCCAGGCGGTCGAGCCTGAAGGCAGGGTTCACGTCCGATGCCCGTAACCGCCCTAACCCCGGAGGTGGTCCTCGTGCACACGCGACAGCGTACGCAGCCCGGAAACCCAACTAATCGGGCATCAGGCACCAATACCCGCAAAACGGCAGCAGATCATTACACGCCCGTTGCCAAGCACACCCGCGCGTCGCCTTGTGATCACATTCACGCGTGCCCCCCTTGCCCGACCGGGAGCCCAGGTTTAGTGTTCTCGATATATCGAGCCGATACATCGGAGTGGCATACCGCCGCCGACACGTCGGAGCGACCTCCCGCCGGCGGCGGGACGGGACCGGTCGAGGGGAAGGAGGACACCGCATTGGGCAGGCGCTCGGGAGTGCTGGAGTTCGCCGTCCTCGGCCTGCTCCACGACGCACCGATGCACGGGTACGAGCTGCGCAAGCGGCTCAACGTCCTGCTCGGTTCGTTCCGCGCGTTCTCCTACGGAACGCTCTACCCCTGTCTGAAGAGCCTGGTGGCCCAGGGTTTCCTGGTCGAGGACAACCCGGACGTCGAGTACGTCCCGGCCACCGCGCTCAACGGCAAGCGGTCCAAGATCGTCTACCGGCTCTCCGCGGAGGGCAAGCAGCGCTTCGAGGAACTGCTCGCCGACTCCGGCCCCGACGCCTGGGAGGACGAGCACTTCGGCGTCCACTTCGCGTTCTTCGGCCAGACCGACCGGGCGGTGCGGATGCGCGTCCTGGAGGGGCGCCGCAGCCGCCTGGAGGAGCGCCTGGAGCGGATGCGCAACTCGCTGGCCCGGGCGCGCGAGCGGTTCGACGACTACACCGTCGAGCTGCAGCGGCACGGCCTGGAGTCGGTCGAGCGCGAGGTCCGGTGGCTCAACGAGCTGATCGAGACCGAGCGGGCCAACCGCACCGGCCGGACCGGACCGTCCACCGACGGGCCGGGCCCCGCAACACCCCACAAGACTTCGGACGGCCGTGGCGAGGAGGCCGGATCCCCGGATCCGCCCGGGCCACCGTACGACCGCCCGGGGCGCTCCGCCCAGGAGCGCTGACGCCGCGTCCGCCCTGTGCCGCGCGGCAGGAGTGGGCGCCTCGCGCGCCCGTCAAGCAGTCATCGAAGAAGCAGGACGAGTGCCGCCGAGCCCCGGCGGCCCTCATGAGATCACAGGGAGCAACCGGAATGGGTTCGGTTCGCGTAGCCATCGTGGGCGTGGGCAACTGCGCCGCGTCGCTGGTGCAGGGTGTCGAGTACTACAAGGACGCCGACCCGGCCGGCAAGGTCCCCGGCCTGATGCATGTCCAGTTCGGTGACTACCACGTCCGTGACGTGGAGTTCGTCGCCGCCTTCGACGTCGACGCCAAGAAGGTCGGCTTCGACCTGGCCGACGCCATCGGCAACAGCGAGAACAACACCATCAAGATCTGCGACGTGCCGCCGACCGGCGTCACCGTCCAGCGCGGCCACACCCTCGACGGCCTGGGTAAGTACTACCGGGAGACCATCGAGGAGTCCGACGAGGCCCCGGCCGACGTCGTCCAGATCCTCAAGGACAAGCAGGTCGACGTCCTGGTCTGCTACCTGCCCGTGGGCTCCGAGGCCGCGGCCAAGTTCTACGCCCAGTGCGCCATCGACGCCAAGGTCGCCTTCGTGAACGCCCTGCCGGTGTTCATCGCGGGCACCAAGGAGTGGGCCGACAAGTTCACCGAGGCCGGCGTGCCGATCGTCGGTGACGACATCAAGTCCCAGGTCGGCGCCACCATCACGCACCGCGTGATGGCGAAGCTGTTCGAGGACCGCGGTGTCATCCTCGAGCGCACCATGCAGCTGAACGTCGGCGGCAACATGGACTTCAAGAACATGCTCGAGCGCGAGCGCCTGGAGTCGAAGAAGATCTCCAAGACCCAGGCCGTCACCTCGCAGATCCGCGACCGTGAGCTGGGCGCCAAGAACGTCCACATCGGCCCCTCGGACTACGTGGCCTGGCTGGACGACCGCAAGTGGGCCTACGTCCGCCTCGAGGGCCGTGCGTTCGGCGACGTCCCGCTGAACCTGGAGTACAAGCTCGAGGTCTGGGACTCCCCGAACTCGGCCGGTGTCATCATCGACGCCGTGCGCGCCGCGAAGATCGCCAAGGACCGCGGCATCGGCGGCCCGATCCTGTCGGCGTCCTCGTACTTCATGAAGTCCCCGCCGGTGCAGTACTTCGACGACGAGGCCAAGGAGAACGTCGAGAAGTTCATCCGCGGCGAGGTCGAGCGCTGAGCGTCGGACGCAGCGCAGCGACGTGAGCCTTTGTAGGCTCTGTGAACGGGTCCACGGTCCGCCGTGGGCCCGTTCACCGTTTCCCGGCGAATGTTTCACGTGAAACACGGACCGGATCCATGGCAGTCTGGGCGGGTGGCGATCACGGAGAACGGAAGCACCCAGTCCGCGCAACGCGCCACGCTGCTCGGATTGCTCCGAGGGCGTGACTTCCGCCGGCTGCTGACCGCCCGGGTGCTGTCCCAGCTCTCCGACGGCGTCTTCCAGGTCTCGCTCGCCGCCTCCGTGGTGTTCTCGCCGGAGAAGCAGTCCTCCCCCGCCGACATCGCCTCGGTGCTCGCCGCGATGCTGCTGCCCTTCTCGGTGATCGGCCCGTTCGCCGGGGTGCTGCTCGACCGCTGGCGCCGCCGCCAGGTGCTGTACTACGGCAATCTGGCCCGTTTCGGGCTCGGTCTGGTCACCGCCGTCCTGCTGCTGGCCGAGGCCCCGAAGGGCCTGTTCCTCTGCTCGGCGCTCCTGGTCACCGCGCTCAACCGCTTCATCCTGGCCGGCCTCTCCGCCGCGTTGCCCCGGGTGGTGCCCCAGGAGCAACTGGTGACCGCCAACGCGGTCTCCCCGACCCTGGGCAGCGTCGCGGCGGCCTCCGGCGCGGGGGTGGGCTTCCTGCTGCACCAGGTGGCGGCCCCCGGCCCGAAGTCCGACGCCGCCCTCGTGACGGTCGCCGCGCTGCTCTACCTCTCCGCCGCACTGGCCGCCGTCCGGATGGACCGGGACCTGCTCGGGCCTGAGCACCGGCGGGAGCACCCCGCGCTGCACCGGGCGATCGGCCGGGCGGCCCGGGAGCTGGGCGCGGCCGTGCGGCACCTGGTCCGCGACTGCCGGCCGGCGGTGCACGCGCTCGCCGCCGTCACCGCCGCCCGCTTCTGCTACGGCGTGCTGATCGTGGCCGTGGTGATGCTCTCCCGCTACACCTTCAACGCCCCCTCCGACCCCTCGGGCGGCCTGGCCACCCTGGGCCAGGCGGTCGGCCTCTCGGCGGCCGGTTTCTTCCTCGCCGCCCTGGTCAGCCCGTGGTGCACCCGGCGGCTCGGACTGGCCGGCTGGATGACGGCCTGCCTGGTGGCACCGGTGGTGTTCGTGCCGGCACTGGGCCTGAGCTTCTCGCTGGTGCCCTGCCTGATCGCCGCGCTGCTGCTGGGCGTGGTCACCCAGGGCACCAAGATCTGCGCCGACACCGTGGTGCAGGAGTCGGTGGAGGACGACTACCGGGGCCGCGTCTTCGCCATCTACGACGTGCTGTTCAACGTCGCCTTCGTGGCCGCCGCCGCGGTCACCGCGCTGGTGCTGCCGCTCTCCGGCCGCTCGGTCGGGGTGGTCGTCGGCGTCGCCCTGGTGTACGCCCTGGCCGCCGTGCTCTACCTGCGGGCGGCCCGCCGGTCCGGCCCGCTCCCGGGCGACCGCGAGCTCGCCGCCCCCGCCCGCCGCTGACCGGCCGCTCCGCGGGCCCGTGCCCCCTCCGCACCGGCGTCGTCGGCGAGAGTCGCTAAGGTACGTCAGATCTGTCGGAGCCACAGCACTCTGTCTCGGGGGACAACCTGATGAGCACACCGCCCAGTAGTCCGTACGGGCCACCGCCCCAGTACGGCTATCCGCAGGCGTCGCCGGGTCAGCCCGGCCCTGCGCCGGCCCCCCAGGCCTACGGTGCTCCGGCTCCGCAGTTCGGCCCCCCGCAGCCGGCACCCGCCGGCTACGGGCAGCCCCCGGCGTACGGCTACCCGGCGGCGCCCCCGCCCGGCCAGCCCGCGCCGGGGTACGGGCAGCCGCCCGCGTACGGCCAGCAGCAGCCGTACGGCCCGCCGCCCGGCGGCCAGCCCCCGTACGGGCAGCAGCCCCCGTACGGACAGCAGCCCCCGTACGGGCAGCCGCCGACGGCGCCAGCCCCGCCGGCGAAGCGGAGCGGCAAGGCCAAGCTGAAGATCATCGGCGGTGTGGGTGCCGGTATCGCACTGATCGTCGGCTACTTCGTCACCGGCCCGAGCGTCAGCAGCGCCAAGGCCGGCGACTGCGTCAGGGCGGGCGGTTCGCGCGACGTCGACATCGTCAAGTGCACCGACGCCAAGGCCAACTACAAGGTGCTGGCGACGTTCTCCGGCACCACCGACACCAGCCGTTGCAAGCAGACCGCCGGGACCACCAGCACGGTCTCGGGCTCCAGCGGCCGCCGGTGGAGCAAGAAGCGGTACGTGCTCTGCCTCGGCCCGCTGTCGCCCGGCGTCCCGCCGGTCAAGAAGTCCTGATCCAGTTCGCCGCACCACACCTTCACCGGGGGACACCCTTGTCCGTTCCACCGCCCCAGATGCCGTACGGCGCGCCGCCGCCCGCCGACAGCAACAACCCCTACGCCGCCGGCAACCCGTACGGTGCCCAGCCGGCCCCGCCCGGCTACGGCTACCCGGCCGCGCCGCCGGCCGCCGCGCCGCCCGCCGCCGGGTACGGCGTGCCGCCGCAGGCCGCCCCGCCCGGCTACGGCTACCCGCAGCAGGCCGGCTACGCCCCGCAGGGGCCGCACGGCGGACCGGTCTGCCGGTTCTGCGGCGGCTTCCCGGCCGTGGACACCACCGTCCGCGGGCACCAGGGCATCATCATCATCCTGCGGTTCCTGAAGCAGCCGGGGCCGTACTGCCGTACCTGCGGCACCGCCATGGTCCGCGACATGTCGGCGCGCACCCTGGTGCAGGGCTGGTGGAGCTACCTGGGCTCGATCTTCACGCTGGTCACCCTGCTGCGGAACCTCTCCGCCCACAACAAGATCAAGGTCCTGCCGCCGCCGGCCCCCGGCACGCACGGCCCGCAGCTCGACCCGGGCGCCCCGCTGCTGAAGCGGCCGCACGCGCTGATGCTGCTGCTGCCGGTCCTCTGGATCATCTCGCTGATCGTGCTCATCGCCACCGGCGCCCTGCTGAACAACAACGACCACGGCTACAACTCCCGGCCGTACCACCCGATCGTGGTGCCCACGCCGAGCGCGGTGACCATCCCGCCGATGCCGTCGTTCTCGCTGCCGCCGATCCCGGAGATCACCACTCCGGCCGTGCCGAAGCCCTCCTCCCCGGCGGCCAGCTCCGTGCCGAACGACATCGACATCGCCAAGGCCGGCGACTGCCTGCGCAACGAGAACGGCACCAGCGCCACCCACGACCCCAACCCGCGGATCACCATGCTGCCCTGCAGCGACCCGCGCGCCCAGTACAAGGTGCTCAAGAAGCTGTACGCCACCAGCGACGACAAGGCCTGCGACAACGTGCCCGACTCGGACAGCAGCTACACCCGCACCTCGTCCTCCGCCGCGCTGAGCTACGTGCTCTGCCTGAAGGGGGTCAACGGCACCTGACCGGTGCCGACGGCCGTCCGCCCGCTGCCGGACGTGCGGAAGGGGTGGACCCGGGATTCCGGGTCCACCCCTTCCGTTTCCGCACGTCCGGGCTCAGCCCTGCTGGGCGTCCCACCAGGCGCGCAGCGCGGCGACGGCCTCGTCGTGCTCCATCGGGCCGTGCTCCAGCCGCAGCTCCAGCATGTGCTTGTACGCCTTGCCGACCTGCGGGCCCGGCTTGATCCCCAGCAGCTCCATGATCTGGTTGCCGTCCAGCGCGGGGCGGACGGCGTCCAGCTCCTCCTGCTCCTTCAGCTCGGCGATCCGCTTCTCCAGGCCGTCGTAGGTGCGGGAGAGCGCGGTGGCCTTCTTGCGGTTGCGGGTGGTGCAGTCGGAGCGGGTGAGCTTGTGCAGGCGCTCCAGCAGCGGCCCGGCGTCGGTGACGTAGCGGCGCACCGCCGAGTCGGTCCACTCGCCGCCGCCGTAGCCGTGGAAGCGCAGGTGCAGCTCGACCAGCCGCGAGACGTCCTCGGTCAGCTCCTTCGAGTACTTCAGCTCGCGCATCCGCTTGCGGGTCATCTTGGCGCCGACCACCTCGTGGTGGTGGAAGGAGACCCGGCCGTCCGACTCGAAGCGGCGGGTGCGCGGCTTGCCGATGTCGTGCAGCAGCGCGGCCAGCCGCAGGGCGAGGTCGGGACCGTCCTGCTCCAGGTCGATGGCCTGCTCCAGGACGGTCAGCGAGTGCTCGTAGACGTCCTTGTGCCGGTGGTGCTCGTCGCGCTCCAGGCGCAGGGCCGGCAGCTCGGGCAGCACGTGGCCGGCCAGCCCGGTGTCGACCAGCAGCCGCAGGCCCTTCACCGGGTGGGCGGAGAGCAGCAGCTTGTTCAGCTCGGCCTGGACGCGCTCGGCCGAGACGATGGTGATCCGCTCGGCCATCGCGGTCATCGCCGCGACCACCTCGGGGGCCGGGTCGAAGTCCAGCTGGGCGGCGAAGCGGGCGGCCCGCATCATCCGCAGCGGGTCGTCGGAGAAGGACTCCTCGGGGGTGGCGGGGGTGCGCAGCACCCGGGCCTCCAGGTCCTCCAGCCCGTGGTGCGGGTCGACGAAGCCGCGGCCGGGCAGGTCGACGGCCATCGCGTTGACGGTGAAGTCGCGGCGGACGAGGTCCTGCCCGATGGTGTCGCCGTAGGTGACCTCGGGCTTGCGGGAGCTGCGGTCGTACGCCTCGGAGCGGTAGGTGGTGATCTCGATCAGGAAGGACCCCGCCGGGGTGTCCTTGCGGGCGCCGACCGTGCCGAAGGCGATGCCGACGTCCCAGACGGCGTCCGCCCAGCCCTTGACCAGCTTGAGGACCTGGTGCGGGCGGGCGTCGGTGGTGAAGTCGAGGTCGTTGCCGAGCCGGCCCAGCAGCGCGTCCCGGACCGAGCCGCCGACCAGCGCGAGCCGGTGACCGGCCGCCTGGAAGCGGCGGGCGATCTCGTCGGCGACCGGGGACACCCGCAGCAGCTCCTGCAGACCCAGGGTCTGCGCCTCGCTCAGGCCTGGGACGACCTGGGTGGCGGTGCTGGAATGATGGAAGCCGGACTCGTGGGGCTCATTGGCAGTGGACACGGCTCACAAGGGTACGTGGCCCGGCGGCCCCGCTGCCCGCGCGTTTTCCGGCGCTCACCCCGAGGCCCGCAACACTCGACCCCCCGCCACATCGTTACCATGCCGGTGGAGCGAGTCACGGGCACCGACGAGGGCCCGCGGTGCCGCGTGCCAGGACGGCCGAACCGGAGCACGGTCGGTCGCCGTCTTCACCGCTGATCCCCACGGCCGGCCCGCCCGGCGGACGGGGATCCGCAGCACCCCAGCAGCAAGAACAAGCAGCGAGCATTCGAGAACGGCGAGGGCGAAGCGCGTGGTCGAGCCGGCACGGCACTCGGACCCGGAGGCGTACGGACCCCCTGGGCGTACCGCGGAACACACCCCCGCAGGCATGCCCGAACGCGCGCCGGGCCGCCGCGCGGCGCGCACCGCGCGCCGGTTGGCGGGCGCGTTGGGCGCCGCGCTGGCGCTGCTGCCGGCGGTGCCCGCCGTCGCGCTGCCGGCCGGCGGCCCGCGCCCGGCCGGCGAGGCCGGCGCCTCCGCCGAGTCCCCGGTGGTGATGACCATCGAGGCGGTGAACAAGCCGGTGGCCGTCCAGAACGGCACCGTGACGATCACCGGGCACATCACCAACAGCGGCAAGTCGGTGCTCAAGTCCGCGCACGCGGCGGTGCGCAAGCCGTGGTCGGCCAAGCCGCTGACCACCCGCAGCGAGCTGGCGACGGTCGCCTCCCGGACGACCCCGCTCAACACCGACGGCATCGACCTGGAGAGCCCGCAGTACGCGCTGAACGAGCTCGGCCCGGGCCAGACCCAGCCGTACACCCTCAGCGTCGCGGTGAGCGACCTCCAGCTGACCGGCGAGGGCGTCTACGAGCTGGCGGTGGACGTCTGGGGCTCGACCGCGGACAACCAGCGCGACCGCGCGCTGGGCATCGCCCGGACCTTCCTGCCGTACGACCCGACGCCGGCCGAGGCGCAGCCGTCCAAGGTGACCACCCTCTGGCCGCTGGTGCACGCGCCGGTGCTGGCCGCGCAGACCATGTCGGACAACGACCAGACCGTCCCGGTGCTGCGCAACGACAGCCTGGCCGCCGAGTTCGCGCCGGGCGGCCGGCTGTACGAGCTGGTGGAGACCGGTTCCACGCTGACCGGCCTGACCTGGGTGGTCGACCCGGACCTGCTGGACACCGCGTTCGCGATGACCAAGCGCTACCGGGTGCAGAAGCCCGGCACCGGCACCAAGAACGACAACGACAAGAAGAAGAAGGTCGCGGCGAAGGAGGAGAACACCGTCGAGGGCACCGGCTCCGCCGCCGCCACGGCCTGGCTGGAGAAGCTGCGCGCCGCGGTGGCCAAGAACGGCAGCCAGGTGGTCGCGCTGCCGTACGCCGACCCGGACATCGCCTCGATCGCGCACAACGCCGCGGAGGCAGACGGGGTGGACGCCGCGCTGGGCAAGGCGGCCACGGCGGGCCGGCTGACCGTCGAGGGCCGGCTGGCGGTCGACACCCGTTCGGACGTGGCCTGGCCCTACGGGGGCCACCTGGACCAGCAGATCGCGGGCATGGCGCAGCGCGCGGGCAGCGGGCTGCTGCTGGTGAACGGCGCGAGCCTGCCGGAGCCGGACGCGCTGAAGTACACCCCGACGGCGGTCCGGCCGATCGGCAACGGGCAGAACGCGGTGGTGGCCGACGAGGAGATCTCCGCGCTCTTCGAGGGCGACCTCGGCACGCCGCAGGCGCAGACCCTGGCCGTGCAGCGGTTCCTCGCCGAGACCTTCGTGATCTCCCGGCAGGAGCCGCAGAACCCGCGCGGGCTGCTGGTGATGCCGCCGCGCGAGCTGTCCGCGACCACCGCCAAGGTGCTGGCCACCGCCGTGCAGGCGGCGCAGGCCGGCAAGTGGGTGGAGCCGGTCAAGCTGGACGTGCTCGCCCAGGGCCCGGCCGACCCGAAGGCCAACGGCGCCGTCCCGGCCGCCACCGACTACCCGGCGCAGGCCCGGGCCTCGGAGCTGCCGTCCTCGGCGCTCACCGACACCGTCGACGTCCAGGCCAAGCTGGACACCCTGATGCAGGTGCTCACCCTGCCGCAGCGGGTGCGCGGTCCGTTCAGCGCCGCGATGGTCCGCTCGATGTCCGCCGAGTGGCGGGCCGACGCCCCGGCCGGGTCGGACTACCGGAGGGGCGTGAAGCAGTACCTCGACGAGCTGACCGATGCGGTGAACGTCCCGAGGAAGACGTCCATCACCTTCGCCGGGGACACCGGCGTGCTGCAGGTCAGCGTCCGCAACGACCTCACCCAGGCGGTCACCAACCTCAAGCTGGTGCTGACGCCGCAGCAGGCCAACCGGCTCAAGGTCCACCCGGCCGAGGAGCTGGTGCTGCCCGCGTCGCAGAGCGTCACCCTGCGCTTCCCCGCGGAGGCGCAGAACAACGGGCCGGTGCAGGTGACCGCCCAGCTCTGGACCACCGGACCGAACCCGAAGCCGTACGGCAGTCCGCAGTCCTTCACCGTCGAGGTCACCTCGGTGACCAACGGCGTGCTGTACGTCTTCGGCGGCGGCCTGGTGCTGCTCCTGCTGGCGGCGCTGCGCTTCTTCCGCCAGCGCAAGCTGCGGGTGGCCAACGACGACGAGGGCGACGCGCCGCTCGCCGACGGGGCGGCGGACGAGGACGGCGACGGGGACGGCGAGGGGGGCGCCGGGGACACGTCCGGCGCCGCCGCCCCCGACGACGGCCGCGGGGCCGGCCCCGGGGACGACGGGCAGACACCGCGCGCCAGCACCGCAGATGGCCGGGATCGGGCCACCAGTGATGAGAAGGTTGGTCCTTGATACCGCCGACACCCGCCCGACGCCGGGTCGGCCTTCCCCCAGAAAGCGAAGAGGTGACATGACCGGGCGCAGCGAGGAGCGGCCGCCGGGCCGCGGTGAGGGCCGGCCGGGCGCCGAGTCGCCGTCCGGCGACTGGTACGTGGCCGACACCTACGCCCAGGACCCGTACGCGGCCGACGCGTACCGGGCCCCCGAGGACGACCAGGACCCGTACGGCCTGCGGGCCGCCCGGCCCGCCGCGCCGCAGCAGCCGGCCGCCGCGTACGACGTGCCGCCGCAGCTGCCGCCGCAGGGCGGCGGCTACCCGACGCCGGTGCCGGCGGCGCAGTTCGCCCCGCCCGTCCCGCCGGTGCAGCCCGGCTGGGACACGCCGGCGCAGCAGCCGGCCGCGGTGCAGCCCGTCGCGCCGGAACCGGAGCCGGCGGCGGCCTGGCCGGAGGAGCAGCCCTCCTGGGAGCGACCGGCGCCGGTCGGCGGCCAGTGGGCCGGCCCGCAGCAGGAGCCGCACGAGCAGCACGAGCAGCAGTGGCAGCCGGGCCCGGCGCACTCGGCCTGGGACACCGAGTCCACCGAGTACGTGGGCGTGGACGCGCTGTTCGGCGACGCCCGGGCCGGCCAGGCCGCTCAGGCCGCGCCGCCCGCTCAGCCCGGCCAGCCGGCGCAGGCCGCCCCGCCCGTCCAGGGTGACCGGGCGGGCCTCGCCGGTGCGGCCGCCGAGGCCCGCCCGCGGGCCCAGCAGCCCCCGGCCCAGGCCGCCCAGCCGCCGGCCGCGGCCGGCACGCCCTACTCCCCGTCCGCGCCGTTCCCCCCGGCCGGCGCGTACCAGGGGAACCAGGGCGGCCCGCACGGCAACGGCGGCCACGACGACCGCCCGTTCGTGCCGCCGATCGAGTTCGACCCGCCGCTCTCCGAGGAAGAGGCCACCATGCAGGTGGCCGCGGTGCAGATCCCGCCCGCGGTGGAGCCGCTGGACGAGCTGGCCGCCGAGGAACAGGCCCCCGCCGCTGCCCCCGCGGCCGGCGGTGGCGGCAAGGTCGCCAGCCTGCTCAACTCCAGCGCGATCATGGCGGCGGGCACGCTGGTCTCCCGCGGCACCGGCTTCGTCCGGACGATGGTGATCGCCTCCGCGATCGGCCTCAGCGTGATGGGCGACTCGTACAACGCCGCCAACACCCTGCCGACCCTGCTCTACATCCTGATCGGCGGCGGCGCCCTGAACGCCGTCTTCGTGCCGCAGCTGGTCCGCAGCATGAAGAACGACGAGGACGGCGGGACGGCCTACGCGAACCGGCTGCTCACCCTGGTGATGGTGGGTCTGGCCGGCGTGACCTTCCTGGCCGTGCTCGGGGCGCCCGTGCTGGTCCAGCTGATCGCGCACCCGCTGATGCAGGACCCGTCGAACGCCGACACCACCGTGGCACTGGCGCGCTACTGCCTGCCGACCATCTTCTTCATGGGCATCCACGTGGTGATGGGCCAGATCCTCAACGCCCGCGGCCGGTTCGGCGCGATGATGTGGACCCCGGTCCTCAACAACATCGTGGTGATCTTCACCTTCGGCGCGTACATCTGGGTCTTCGGCGGCTTCGGCAGCACCGAGGTCACCCCGGGGACGATCTCCCCCGAGGGCGTCCGGCTGCTCGGCATCGGCACCCTGGTCGGCCTCGCCGTCCAGGCGCTGGCGATGATCCCGTACCTGCGGGCGGCCGACTTCCACTACCGGCCGCGCTTCGACTGGCGCGGCCACGGCCTCGGCAAGGCCGCCCGGCTGGCCAAGTGGACGTTCTTCTTCGTCCTCGCCAACCAGGCCGGCTACCTGGTCATCACCCAGCTGGCCACCGCGGCCGGCAAGGCCGCCGAGAAGGGCGGCCACAACGGCGTCGGCCTGGCCGCGTTCTCCAACGCGCTGCTGATCTGGCAGCTCCCGCAGGCGGTGATCGTCGTCTCGATCATGAGCGCGGTGCTCCCGCGGCTCTCCCGCGCCGCCGCCGACGAGGACGCCGGCGCCGTCCGCGACGACCTCTCCTACGGGCTGCGCACCACGGCCGTGGCGGTCGTCCCGGCCGCGTTCCTGTTCCTCTCGCTCGGCCCGGCGATCGGCCGCTCGATCTACGCGGTCGGCGGCAACGACATCGACCTCAGCAGCGCCACCAACGTCGGCCTGATGCTCTCCGCCTTCGCCCTGGGCCTGATCCCGTACTCGGCCCAGTACGTGATGCTGCGCGGCTTCTACGCCTACGAGGACACCCGGACGCCGTTCTCCAACACCGTCTGGGTGGCCGCCTGCCAGGCCGTCTTCTCGCTGGTGTGCTGGCTCGTCCTGCCCGCCGAGTGGGTCGTGATCGGCATGGCGTTCGGATATGGTCTCGCCTACGCCGTCGGGGTGATGGTGGCGGTGCCGAAGCTGAAGAAGCGGATCGGCGGCCTGGACACCAAGCGGATCGGCAAGACCTACACCCGGCTGGCCGCCGCGAGCGTGCCGGCCGCGCTGGTCGGCGTGGGCGTCAGCCTGGCGGTCCAACAGGTCATCGGCGGCTGGCTGGGCAGCGTCCTGACGATCGTCCTGGCCGGCGGCCTCCAGCTGGCGGTCTTCGTGCTGATCGCGAAGAAGCTCCGGGTCGAGGAGCTGAACGCGATGCTGGGCATGGTCCGCGGCCGGCTGGGCCGCTGACCCGCCGTACCGACCGGTCGGACCGGCTGCCGCCCTGACCGGGCGTCAACCGGACGACCACGGTCCTCCGCCCCGTCGGGGCGGGCACTGGGCCGCCACGCCCCCGGGGGCCTCCCGGAGCCGGGCGTGGCGGCCCAGTGCCGGATCTGCACCACATCTCTCCACCATCACGCAACCGCTTGCACCCTTCAGCGGTCGTACCCGGTGGAGAAGAGTGGGCACAATTGTCCTGGAGCACAGGGCCTCGGTCCGATGCGCTCCAGCGACTCTCTCAGGCCGGGGCTTCACAAGGGGAGGCAGGACCACGGTGGCTGATGGCACCAAGGCGGTCGTCGACACGTCAGCAGCTGACGGGGCGGCGGACGAGGCCGCACTGGCCGCGGCGATCGACGAGCTCGCCGGCGAGACGGCCCGGCCCACCGCGGCCGACTCCGACTCCGACTCCGACGAGGCCGGCACCGGCACGGGCCCGGGTGAGGCCGGCACCGGCCGCGGCCGCGGGCACGACGACGGCACCGACGAGGCCTCCGACAAGGACTCCGAGGCGACCTCCGAAGCGACCTCCGAAGCGACCGGCTCCGGCAGCGAGGAGACCTCGGAGATCACCGCGCCGCTCTCGGCCGCCGAGATCCGCGCCGAACTGGCCGCCGGCACCGCCGCGCGCAAGGCCGCCGCGGAGGCCGGCACGGCCGCCCGCCCCGCCCGGCCGCCGCAGGACCCGCAGCCCACCTACGACCCGCGCGACACCGGCACCCTCCCGCAGACCCTGCCGGCCCCGCTGCGGCACAGCGGCGACAAGATCGGCCACCGGTACCGGCTGGAGGAGTGCATCTCCGACACCGAGACCTTCAGCAGCTGGCGCGCGGTCGACGAGAAGCTCCGCCGCGCCGTCGGCGTCCACCTGATGGCCTCCGGCCACCAGCGCTCCCGCAAGGTGCTGGCCGCCGCCAAGTCCGCCGCCCTGCTCGGCGACCCGCGCTTCGTCCAGGTGCTCGACGCCGTCCAGGAGGGCGAGCTGGTCTACGTCGTGCGGGAGTGGCTGCCGCACGCCTCCGACCTCGCCAAGCTGCTCGCCGACGGCCCGATGGAGCCGCACGAGGCGTACCAGATGGTCCGCCAGGTCACCGACGCGGTCGCCGCCGCCCACCGGCGCGGCCAGGCCCACCTGCGGCTCACCCCGCGCTGCGTGCTGCGCACCGACAGCGGCCAGTACCGGATCAACGGCATCGCGGTCGACGCCGCCCTGCGCGGCCTGCCCGCCGCCGGCTCCGACGAGGACGCCGAGCGCACCGACACCCGTGCCATCGGCGCGCTGCTGTTCGCCGCGCTGACCCACCGCTGGCCCTTCCCGGAGAACCGCTACGACCTCCAGGGCCTGCCGAAGAACCTCCACGACACGCCGCCGGACCGGATCCGGGCCGGGGTCCACAAGGGCCTCTCCGAGCTGGCCGCGCGCGCCCTGTTCGACCGGCCGCCGCACCACGCCGAGCCGTTCCGCTCCCCGGAGGAGCTGGCCAAGGCGATCGCCCTGATGCCGCGCATCCGCCAGCCCGAACCGGAGCTGCCCGCCTTCGCCACCGCGCCGCGGCACAACACCCACGCCCTGCCCACCGCGCCCAACCCGACCCGGGTGATCGCCGCTCCCGGCACCGCCACGCTGCCGGCCGCCTCGCGGCCCGCCCCGGTCCGGCGCACCCGGCGGCGGCTGCGCCGGATCGTCAAGGCGACGGCCTGGACCGTCGCCCTCGGCGCGATCGGCGTCGCCTCCTGGCAACTGGTCGACAACCTGCGCCACACCGGGCCGACCGTCACCGCGCCGCAGCCCTCGGTCAGCTCGGCCGCCCCGACCGTGCACGCCGTCACGCACACCCCGGTGCCGATCCCGGTCAAGGACGCCCTGTCGTACAACCCGCTGGGTGACCGGCCCGAGAGCAACGACACGGACAAAGCCATCGACGGCGATCCGACCAGCACCTGGACGACCTTCGGCTACCGGGACCCGTTCGGCCCCAAGCCGCTGAAGGAGGGCACCGGCCTGCTGATCGACCTCGGCTCCGCACAGGCCGTCAGTTCGGTGAGCGTCCAGTTCCTCGGCAACACCACGGCGGAGCTGCGCATCCCGAACGCCTCGGCGGCCGCCAACCCGCAGTCGGCCCGCCCGGGCGACTTCACCGCCGTCGGGAAGAAGACCGGCGCCAGCGCCGACTACGCCCTGGAGAACCCGGTCCCCACGCGCTACCTCTTGATCTGGCTGACCAGCCTGCCGAAGGATAAGGGCGAGTTCCGCGGCCAGATCGCCGAGGTCAAGGTCTTCGGCTGAGCCGACGGGCGCGCGGGCGCGGTGGGCGGCACGAGCGGCAAGGGGTCCTGGGGTGACGGTGGCAGACGACGACGCGGCACTGCTCGCGCGGCACGTCGCCGGTGACCGGGACGCCTTCGGCCTGCTGGTGAACCGCCACCGCGACCGGCTCTGGGCGGTCGCCCTGCGCACCCTCGGCGACCGTGAGGAGGCCGCCGACGCCCTCCAGGACGCCCTGGTCTCCGCGTTCCGCTCCGCCCACACCTTCCAGGGCCGCTCGGCCGTCACCACCTGGCTGCACCGGATCGTGGTCAACGCCTGCCTGGACCGCGCCCGGCGCACCGCGACCCGGCGCACCAACCCGCTGGACGACGACCCGCAACGGCTCGACGCACTGGTCGGCTCCGCCGAACCGGCCGACTCCCCGGTGGTCCGGGCCGAGGTGCACCGGGAGCTGGCGGCGGCGCTCGCCGAGCTGCCGGCCGAGCAGCGGGCCGCGCTGGTCCTGGTCGACATGCAGGGTTACCCGGTCGCCGAGGCGGCCGAGCTGCTGGGCGTACCGGTCGGAACGGTGAAGAGCCGCTGCGCGCGCGGCCGCGCCCGGCTGCTGCCGCTGGTCCGGCACCTCCGGGAGGACGGCACGGCCCCGGCGGCGGACGGTGTTCCACGTGGAACCGGCGCCGCCGCGGCCGGCCCCGCCGCCCCGTTGCGGGACGCCTCCGCACCACCGGGGAACCCGTCCGGGGCCCGCACCGTCAGAAGGACAGGCCCGGACACCGGCCGGCCGGTCCTGGAAGGAGATGCGAGCACGCGATGACGGCCCCCCTCTCCTCCCCCGACCCCACCGCCGGCCCGAGCGGCCCGCACCCCTCGGTCGACGAGCTGGCCGACCTCGCCGAGGGCCTGGTCGAGCCCGCGGCCGCCGCCGGGGCGCTCCGCGCCCACCTGGCCGGCTGCGCCGAGTGCCGCGGGACCGCCGAGGCCCTCGCCGAGGTGCAGGCCCTGCTCGGCGCCGTCGAGCCGCCGGCCATGCCCGAGGACGTCGCCGCCCGCCTGGACGCCGCGCTGGCCGCGGCCGCCGCCGAGCCCCCGGCCACGCCCGCCGAGGGCCCCGGCGCCCCACAGGAGGCCGCCGGACCGGCCGACCGGTCCACGGTCCCCGCCGGGCCGTCCCGGCCCGCCCCTGCCCCCTCTCCGGCGCCCACCGGGCCGCCCGGCCGCCCCACCGCCGCGGCCGCGCCCGCCGGACCGGGCCGCTCCCGCACCCGCCGGCGCCGCTTCGCCCTGCTGGCCGGTGCGGCCGCCGTGCTGCTCGGGGCGGGCCTCGGCGGCTCCCTGCTGTTCTCCCCGGCCGACCAGCGGGCCTCGGACACCGCGGCCGTCTCGGCCGGCACCCCCGCCGCCGGGCTGATGCCGGGCGGCGCCCCCAAGAGCGCCAAGGCCGAGACCGGCGGCGGCCCCGCCAGCAGCCCCGGCATGGGCGGCACCGCCTACCGGGAGGACCAGCTGGCGGCCCAGGTCCAGCAGTTGCTCGCCCGCACCGGGGCCACGCCCGACGGCCCCGCCGAACCCTCCCGACCGTCCGGCACGGCCTCCGCGGCGCCGCCCGCCGACGGGCAGCAGGGCATCACCGGGGAGCACGGCGCCACGGCCTGCCCGGCCCCCGCCGACGGGCCGCTGCTCGCCACCGACACGGGCAGCTACGGCGGCGCCCCGGTCGAGGTCCGGGTGTACGCGGTGCCGGGGCAGCCCGGACAGCTGGACGTCTACCTCCGCTCGCCCGGCTGCGGCCCGGTCCTGCTGCAGCGCACCGTCCCGGCCCGCTGACCCGGGCCGCTGGACCGAGGCCGCTGACCCGGGCCCCGGCACCGGCCCCCGTCGGCCCGCCATCCGCCCCCGCCGCCCGGCGGCTGCCGTGCGATCCTCGACCGGGACGGGCCGACGCTCCCACACTGCGGGCACCTGGTACGGATCCGCCTGGGAATGCGAGAGACTGGTCAGTCGTTGTCCCGGGCGGCGGAGCAGGACCGCCCTCCCCGCACCTAACGCGGGTCGCGATGCGAACCAGGAGATCCAGTGAGCGACGTCCGTAACGTGATCATCATCGGTTCCGGCCCGGCCGGCTACACGGCTGCGCTCTACACCGCCCGTGCCTCCCTCAAGCCGCTGGTCTTCGAGGGCGCCGTCACCGCCGGCGGCGCGCTGATGAACACCACCGAGGTCGAGAACTTCCCCGGCTTCCGGGACGGCATCATGGGCCCCGAGCTGATGGACAACATGCGGGCCCAGGCCGAGCGGTTCGGCGCCGAGCTGATCCCGGACGACATCGTCGCGGTCGACCTCACGGGTGACATCAAGACCGTCACCGACTCCGAGGGCACCGTGCACAAGGCCCGCGCCGTGATCGTCACCACCGGCTCGCAGCACCGCAAGCTCGGCCTGCCGAACGAGGACAAGCTCTCCGGGCGCGGCGTCTCCTGGTGCGCCACCTGCGACGGCTTCTTCTTCCGCGACCAGGACATCGCGGTGGTCGGCGGCGGGGACACCGCGCTGGAGGAGGCCACCTTCCTCTCCCGCTTCGCCCGCAGCGTCACCATCGTCCACCGCCGGGACGCCCTGCGCGCCTCCAAGGCGATGCAGGAGCGCGCCTTCGCCGACGAGAAGATCCGCTTCGAGTGGAACAGCGCGGTCGAGGCGATCCACGGCGACCCGAAGCTGACCGGCGTCACCCTGCGCGACACCGTCACCGGCGAGACCCGCGAGCTGCCGGTCACCGGCCTCTTCATCGCCATCGGCCACGACCCGCGCACCGAGCTGTTCAAGGGCCAGCTGGACCTCGACGCCGAGGGCTACCTGAAGGTCGAGGCCCCCTCGACCCGGACCAACATCCCGGGCGTCTTCGGCGCCGGCGACGTCGTCGACCACACCTACCGCCAGGCCATCACGGCCGCCGGCACCGGCTGCTCGGCAGCGCTGGACGCCGAGCGCTACCTGGCCTCGCTGGCCGACCTGGAGGCCCAGGCCGCCACCGTCGCGGTCTGATCCTCCGCGGCACCCGCCCTTCCCCCGCGGGGGCGTTCCACGTGGAACGCCCCCGCTCCGGCCGGGCGAGAAACAGAACGGGCCCGCCCGTTGTTCTCTCCTGGCAGCAGCCCCCCTCCGTTCGACCCAGAGGAGTCCCCGTGGCCGGCGCCACCACCACCGTCACCGACGCGACGTTCAAGACCGATGTCCTGGAAAGCGACAAGCCCGTGCTGGTCGACTTCTGGGCCGAGTGGTGCGGCCCTTGCCGCCAGGTCGCCCCGATCCTCGACGAGATCGCGGCCGAGCACGCCGACAAGCTGACCATCGCCAAGCTGGACGTCGACGCCAACCAGCAGACCGCTGCGGCGTACAACGTGATCTCCATCCCGACCCTGATCGTCTACCAGGGCGGCGAGCCGGTGAAGTCGATCACCGGCGCCCGTCCGAAGGCCGCGCTGCTGCGCGAGCTGGCCGAGTTCATCTAGGTCCGGCCGACCGCGACGCCACGAGGGCGGGGCTCCCCACCGGGAGCCCCGCCCTCGTCGTCTTCCGCTCCTGCGCCGCCGGTTCAGAACGGCCGCAGCGCCGGCTCCTTGCGCCCCCCGCCGAGCAGCCGCTCCAGCGCCACCTCCACGTCGCCGCGCCAGGAGAGCGTGGTCCGGGCCTCCAGCCGCAGCCGCGGGTAGCGGGGGTGCGGCCGGACCGTCTTGAAGCCCACCGCCAGCAGGTGGTCGGCCGGCAGGACACAGCTCGGCTGCCGGCCGACCGCGCCGAACGCCTCGATCGCCTTCACCCCGCGCCCCACCAGGTCCTTGGCCACCGTCTGCACCAGGACCCGGCCCAGCCCCTGCCGCTGGTAGCCCGGCAGCACCCGGCTGATCATCAGCTGAACGGCGTCCGGGGAGACCGGGCTGGTCGGGAAGGACTGCGACCGCGGGACGTACGCGGGCGGGGCGTAGAGGACGAAGCCGGCCGGGTTGTCGTCCACGTAGACGATCCGGCCGCAGGAACCCCACTCCAGCAGGACCGCCGAGATCCACCCCTCCTTCTCCAGCTCCGGTTTCCCGGACTCCACGGCCGCCCGCCCGCTGACCGGGTCCAGCTCCCAGAACACGCAGGAGCGGCAGGTCGTCGGCAGATCCGCGAGGTTGTCCAGCGTCAGCGGAGCGATCCGCCGTCCCATGCCCCGTACCTCCTCGTCCTCTCCACAGCGAGCATTCCCCCAGAACGGCGACGGGTGCATGTTCCACGTGAAACAGCGGTCACGTGGGACATGCACCCGTCTGGTTGCATCCTCGGCCTGATCAGCCCTGCGACAGCCGCAGCCCGTCCTCACCCGGGGCCAGGCTGTCCAGGATCCGGTTGAGGTCCTCCACCGAGCCGAACTCCAGCACGACCTTTCCCTTGCCGAGCTTGCCGCCGCGCTGCGAGACCTCGACCTTGACCCGGGTCTCGAAGCGGTCGGAGAGCCGGTTCGCCAGGTCGTTGAAGGCCGGCGAGAGCAGCTTGCCGGCCTTCGGGCCGGCCGCGCGCTTCGGCTTCACCTCGGGGTCCATGAGCCGGACGATCTCCTCGGTGGTCCGCACCGAGAGGCCCTCCGCGATGATCCGCTTCGCCAGCTCCTCCTGGCGCTCGGCGTCCGGCACCCCGGCCAGCGCCTTGGCGTGGCCCGCGGTCAGCGTTCCGGCGGCGACCCGGCGCTGGACGGACGGCACGAGCCTGAGCAGCCGCAGGGTGTTGGTGACGTGCGGGCGCGAGCGGCCGATCCGGTCCGCCAGCTCGTCATGGGTGCAGGAGAAGTCGCGCAGCAGCTGGTCGTACGCGGCGGCCTCCTCCAGCGGGTTCAGCTCCGCCCGGTGCAGGTTCTCCAGGAGGGCGTCCAGCAGCAGCTTGTCGTCCTCGGTGGCCCGGACGATCGCCGGGATCTGCTCCAGCCCGGCCTCCCGGGAGGCCCGCCAGCGGCGCTCGCCCATGATGAGCTCGAAGCGCTCCGGCCCGACCTGGCGCACCACGACCGGCTGGAGCAGGCCGACCTCCTTGATGGAGGCGACCAGCTCGGCCAGCTTCTCCTCGTTGAAGTACTCGCGCGGCTGGCGGGGGTTGGGGGTGATGGCGTCCAGCGACAGCTCGGCGAAGCGCGCGCCGGCCACCTCGGCCAGCTCCGGCCCGGCCGCCTCGACGGGTGCGACCTGCTCCCGCAGGCTCTCCGCAGCCGCCTTGGCCGCCACCGTGCCGCGGCCGGTCGGCAGCACCGGCACCGCGGCCGGCGAGACCGTCCCCGCCGCCACCGTCCCCGCCGCCACCGGGGCCGCCGCGGGCTGTGCCGCCGCCCCGCCGGCCGCCGGTGCGGCGGCCGGGATCAGCGCCCCGAGCCCTCGTCCGAGACCCCTGCGACCACTCACCGATTGCCCTCCGTCGTACCGTGCTGTGCCACCGGGGCGACCTGCCCCGTACCGCTGCCGTCCCGCTGCTGCCCCACCAACGAGCCGTTGGCCCCTGCGGACACCGCCCGCATCGCCAGCTCCCGGGCCGCCTCCAGGTAGGAGAGCGCACCGGTCGAGCCCGGGTCGTAGGTGAGCACGGTCTGACCGTAGCTGGGCGCCTCCGAGATCCGGACCGAGCGCGGGATCGCGGTGCTCAGCACCTCCTGCTGGAAGTGCGTCCGGACCTCCTCGGCGACCTGGGCGGCCAGCCGGGTGCGGGCGTCGTACATGGTGAGCAGGATGGTCGAGACGTGCAGCGCGGGGTTGAGGTGCGCCCGGACCAGCTCGACGTTGCGCAGCAGCTGGCCGAGGCCCTCCAGCGCGTAGTACTCGCACTGGATCGGGATCAGCACCTCCTGGCCGGCGACCATGGCGTTGACGGTGAGCAGGCCGAGCGAGGGCGGGCAGTCGATCAGGATGTAGTCCAGCGGCTGCTCGTACGCGGCGATGGCGCGCTGGAGCCGGCTCTCCCGGGCGACCAGCGAGACCAGCTCGATCTCCGCGCCGGCCAGGTCGATGGTGGCGGGGACGCAGAACAGGCCCTCGACCTCCACCACCGGCTGCACCACGTCGGCCAGCGGCTTGCCCTCCACCAGGACGTCGTAGATCGACGGCACCTCGGCGTGGTGGTCGATGCCGAGTGCGGTGGAGGCGTTGCCCTGCGGGTCGAGGTCGACCACCAGGACGCGCAGTCCGTGCATGGCGAGCGAGGCGGCCATGTTGACGGTGGTGGTGGTCTTGCCCACCCCGCCCTTCTGGTTGGCCACCACGATCACCCGGGTGGCGGCGGGCCGGGGCAGCCCTTCGCCCGCTCGGCCGATCGCCTGGACCGCAGCCTGGGCAGCACGCGCGATGGGCGTGTCATCGATCTGGTCGATGGTCTCCGAGTCCTGCATGGGGGTCAGTGTTTCACGTGAAACCGGAGCGGCAACAGTCGCCGCCCGGAAGAGACCGAGCCCACGGCGGAGCCGTAGATCCAAACTGTCCGAGAGCAGAGAGCGACGTTTCACGTGAAACACCATGCCCGCTTTGTCGGAAATCTGACGGTGCGACACTCCGATGGACCGGGGTCACCCGCCCGTCCGCCCGTACGTCACCGGAAAGCCGCACGGGCGGGTGCTCCCCCGGATTCGGAGGACCACCCGCCCGTGGCGAGCATCACCGGAGGATCAGCGGCCGCGCCGCCGCCCGCTCCGACCGCGCTCCCCGCCGCGCGCCGCGCCGGTGCCGGCACCGGCGTTGCGCCCGGCCCGGGCCGCCTTGGCCCGCCGGGTCGCCGCCTTCACCCCGCCGGGGCTCTCCCCCGCCTTGACCTGGACCACCCGGGTCGAGGTCTCCAGGGTGCCCTCGCCGACCGAGATCACCGTCCACTCGACGGCGCCTAGCTTGGCCAGCCCGGCCCGCGACTCCGCCAGCTCCTGCTCGGCGCTGTCCCCCTTGAGCGCCAGCATCTGGCCGTGCGGGCGGAGCAGCGGCAGGCCCCAGCCCGCCAGCCGGTCCAGCGGGGCGACCGCGCGCGCCGTCACCACGTCCACCGCGAGCTTGCCGACCATCTCCTCGGCCCGGCCGCGCAGCACCGTGACGTTCTCCAGCCCCAGCTCGCGGACGACCTCCTCCAGGAAGGTGGTCCGGCGCAGCAGCGGCTCCAGCAGCGTCACCGAGACGTCCGGGCGGGCCAGCGCGACCGGGATGCCGGGCAGGCCGGCCCCGGAGCCGACGTCGCACAGCGTGGAGCCGGGCGGCAGCAGCTCGGCCAGCACCGCGCAGTTCAGCACGTGGCGGTCCCACAGCCGGGGCACCTCGCGGGGACCGATCAGCCCGCGCTGGACGCCCGACGTCGCCAGCAGCTCGGTGTACCGGACCGCGGCGTCGAAGCGGTCGCCGAAGACCTCCCGGGCCACGGCCGGGGCCTCGGCCAGCCCCTCGGCGGCCGTGTCGGCCGCACCGGCCGCGCCTTCGGCGGCCGAACCGCCGGCACCCGCCACCGGCTCACCGGCAGCCGCGCTCTCCGTGTCCATCTCGACCTCTCCGCTCCCCGGATCCACCGACCCGCTCTCCGCACCGTTTCACGTGAAACATCTCTCGCCGGGCTGCCACACCCCGCGAAGGGACGACGACCCCGCCCGCACGAGGCGGACGGGGTCGAGTCCTCTGAAGGTCACCGGCCGCCGGAGCGACCGGTCATCGACTTCTGCCGGCTCAGGCCGGCAGCACGACCACGCACCGCTGGGGCTCCTCGCCCTCCGACTCGCTGCGCAGACCGGCCGCGGCCACGGCGTCGTGGACGACCTTCCGCTCGAACGGCGTCATCGGCCGCAGCTTGACCTGCTCCCCGGTGCTCTTCGCCTGCTCCGCGGCCTTGGCCCCGAGTGCGGCCAGCTCGGAGCGCTTGCGGGCCCGGAAGCCGGCAATGTCCAGCATGAGGCGGCTGCGCTCGCCGGTCTCCCGGTGGACAGCCAACCGGGTCAGCTCCTGCAGGGCCTCCAGCACCTCGCCGTCCTGGCCGACCAGGCGCTGCAGCGCGCGGTCGTTGCCGTCGCTGACGATGGACACCAGGGCACGGTCGCCCTCCACGTCCATGTCGATGTCACCGTCGAGGTCGGCGATGTCGAGCAGACCCTCCAGGTAGTCCGCCGCGATGTCGCCCTCCTGCTCCAGACGGGAGATGAGGCTCTCGTCGGCGCTGGCAGCGGCCTCGACCTCGACGGCGGAGGTGGTGCCTTCCGTCACTGATGGACTCCTTCGGGGATGGGCCCGGATGGTGGGCCGGGAACGAGGTTCGGGGGGCCGCTGGGCGGGGCCGGTCGGTCAGGACTTCTTCTTCGGCCGCTGGCCGCCCTGCCCACCGCGCCGCGGCTGCTGCCGGCCGCCCTGCCGGGCCGGGCCCGACTTCGCACCACCGGGCCGGCTCGCGGCCGGCTTGGCGCTGCCGGACTCGGCCGGGACGGCCTCGGTCTTCGCGCCCTCCCCGGCCGGGGCGGCGTCGTCCTTGGTCAGGCTGGCCGTCTGGGCGCCGCCGGTGTGCTGGCGCTGGGACTTGGTCTGCTTGCGCGGCTGCTGGCGGCGTACCTGCACAGAGTCCTCGACCACGGCCGCCGCGGAGCCGGTGGCGGCCTTCTTCGGCGGCAGGATGCCCCACAGCGCGCCCTTGATCACGGTGCCGTCCGGGTTGAGCCGGCCCGCCTTCTTGAGGCGCGCCTGGCGCTCGTCCCAGGCCTTGCTGCCCGGAGTCGGGTTGTTGCGGATGACGATCAGCTGCTGGCCCATCGACCAGACGTTGGTGGTCAGCCAGTAGACCAGCACACCGACGGGGAAGTTGATGCCCATCACGGCGAACATGATCGGGAAGACGTACATCAGCATCTTCTGCTGCTGCATGAACGGCGTCTTGACCGTGAGGTCCACGTTCTTGGTCATCAGCTGGCGCTGCGTGATGAACTGCGACAGCGACATCAGGATGATCATCACGGCGACGACGATCTTGACGCTGGTCTCGCTGCTGCCGACGAACGTCGCCGAGAGCGGGGCACCGAAGATGTGCGCCTGGCCGGCGCTGGTCAGCAGGTCACCGTGGATGACGCCGATCGGCTGCCCCTTGGCGACCTTGGCCAGCACCCCGTAGAGGGCGGTGAAGAACGGCGCCTGCACGAGGATGGGAAGGCAGCTGGAGAACGGGTTGGTACCCGCCTCCTTGTACAGCTTCATCATCTCTTCGGACTGGCGCTGCTTGTCGTTCTTGTAGCGCTCCTGGATGGCCTTCATCTTCGGCTGGATCGCCTGCATGGCCCGGGTCGCCTTGATCTGCTTCACGAAGAGCGGGATCAGGCAGATCCGGATCACGACCACCATGGAGGCGATGGCCAGACCCCAGGCCCAGCCACCGTTCGGGTCGAAGATGTGGCTGTACAGCGAGTGGAACTGGACGATGATCCAGGACACCGCTGTGTACAGGGGGTTCAGGAAGGAGAAGGTCACCGGTCAGGCTCCTTGGACATTGAGATCGGCCCCACGGGACCAATGGTCGCCGGGCCCTCGGGGTCCGGACCGGCGGGGGGCGTGGTCACCGGCTGCCCGACGGCGGACCGGCTGCTCAGCAGGTCACGCAGTCGGCGGTGCCACACCGGATGCTTGCGTGGCGGGACGTGATCGACCCCGCCGGGCGTCCACGGATTGCAGCGCAGGATGCGCCACACGGTCAGGCCACCGCCCTTGACCGCCCCGTGCACCTTCACGGCCTCGAAGCCGTAGTGCGAGCAGGAGGGGTAGTAACGGCACACCGGACCGAGCAGTGGGCTGATGGTCCACTGGTACACCCTGATCAGACCCATCAGCAGGTACTTCATCGCCCTGCTCCCGTCGGCGCCGTCACGGCGGGCTCCGCCTTCAGCAGCCGCTTGAGCGCCGCGTCCAGGTCGCGTTCGAGGTCCTGGTACGAGGCGGACGCGGCCTGGGGCAGCGCACGCACCACTATCAGGCTACCGGCGGGCAGCCTGGACAGACGATCACGGACGAGGTGGCGGAGCCGGCGCTTGACCAGGTTGCGGACGACCGCAGGGCCGACGGCCTTGCTCACGACGAAACCCGCACGCGCCGAAGGAGTCCCCTCGGCGACGTGCGGGCGGGAGTCGCTGGTCCGGTCGGCCTGCCCCTTCGGGTCACCGTCTCTGCTGAGATGGACGACCAGTAGGGGCCGGCCGGCCCGGCGACCGCGTTTCACCGCGGTCGCGAAGTCCTGGCGCCGCCGCAGCCGATTCTCGGAGGGCAGCACAACAGACTCTGGCGCGGATCAGGCG
Source organism: Kitasatospora sp. NPDC047058 (assembly GCF_040643935.1). Lineage (NCBI taxonomy): Bacteria > Bacillati > Actinomycetota > Actinomycetes > Kitasatosporales > Streptomycetaceae > Kitasatospora > Kitasatospora sp. NPDC047058. The sequence goes on from NZ_JBEYVJ010000011.1 coordinate 41,649, forward strand.
GACAGGCTGGCGCGGCCCTTGCCACGGCGGGCGGCCAGGATGGCGCGGCCGGCGCGGGTACGCATACGCAGCCGGAAGCCGTGGGTCTTCGCGCGACGACGGTTGTTCGGCTGGAAGGTGCGCTTGCTCACTCGGGGGCTCCTGAGGTGAATCGTAGGATGACGGGGTGTCGCTTGGCCGTCACCGTGCGTCCGCGTGATCTCCCCTGATACGGAAATCCGGCCCGTCACCCCAGTTCGGCTGGGGTTGAGGCAATCCACGGCGCCCGTGCTGCGCGCCTTATGGAGCGGGTGGACCCGCGGACATGCGGCAGCGGCCATCGACAACTCGACCTGGTTACGGTACGCGGGACGGGGCGCGAGGGTCAAACCAGCCGTTCACCCGGGGCGGGACGGACCGCCCCTGCGCACCAGCCCACGGGGCCCGTCGCCCACAGCCTGTGGACAACGACTTGATCCGGCTCAGTTCGCTGACTACCGTTGCAGGACTTGTCTGGTTTGTTCTGCGTCGCCGGACCACCGATCCACAGTCTCTTGATCCACCACCCCCTGCTGGAGCCGCGGGGAACCGAGAAAGCGTGCACCAGTGGCTGATGTCAACAGCGACCTCGTCCCGGTCTGGGCGAGGGTCGTCGAGCGGCTGGTCAGCGACCCGGACGTCGGGGAGATGGACAAGCAGTGGGTGCAGCGCACCCAGCCGATGTGGATGATGCACGACACCGCCCTGCTGGCGACCCCGAACGAGCGGGCCAAGCAGGTGCTGGAGGGCAGGCTGCTGCCCCAGCTGACCGAGGCGCTCAGCCGCGAGCTCAGCCGTCCGGTCCGGATCGCCGTGATGGTCGACGCCAACGCCGTCCCCACCGCCCCCGCGCCGGCCCCGGCCGAGCCGCCCGCCGCCGAGCCGTGGACGCACGCCGAGGGCGGCGGTGACTACGGCCGCCAGCCGCACCCCGGCCACCAGGGCCACCCGAACCACCAGGCGTACGAGCCGCCCTACGAGGCCGACTACGAGCGCGACCAGTACGGCACCGGCGGGTACGAGGAGCGCCCGGCGCCCTCGTACGGCGGCCACCCCTCGCCCTACGGCGGGCCGGCCCAGCCCCCGTCCTGGGACGACCACCAGGGCTACCCCGAGCCGTCCGCCGGCTACCCCGAGCCGGAGCAGCCCCAGCGCCCGGCCCCCCGGCCGCTCCCCGGCCCGCCGGCGACCACCCAGGGCGACCTGTTCGGCGGCGCCTACGGCCCCGGCCCGGGCGAGCACCCCCGCACCGGCGCCGGCCGCCGCTCCCCCGCGGCCCGCCCGGTCGGCCGCGGCGCGGAGAAGGCGCCCGCCGAGCGCGCCACCGACCGCCCGGCCGTGCCCGGCGTCCCCGCGCCGCCCGGTGCCCCCCCGGCTGGTGGCTCCCGCAAGGACGAGCCGGCCGCCCGGCTGAACCCCAAGTACCTGTTCGACACCTTCGTCATCGGCGCGAGCAACCGCTTCGCGCACGCGGCGGCGGTGGCGGTCGCCGAGGCCCCGGCCAAGGCGTACAACCCGCTCTTCATCTACGGCGAGTCCGGGCTGGGCAAGACCCACCTGCTGCACGCCATCGGGCACTACTCGCGCAGCCTCTTCCCGGGCACCCGGGTGCGCTACGTGTCCTCCGAGGAGTTCACCAACGAGTTCATCAACTCGATCCGGGACGGCAAGGCGGACGCGTTCCGCAAGCGCTACCGGGACATGGACATCCTGCTCGTGGACGACGTGCAGTTCCTCGCGAGCAAGGAGTCCACGCAGGAGGAGTTCTTCCACACCTTCAACACCCTGCACAACGCCAACAAGCAGATCGTCCTCTCGTCGGACCGGCCGCCCAAGCTGCTGACCACGCTGGAGGACCGGCTCCGCAACCGCTTCGAGTGGGGGCTGATCACCGACGTCACCCCGCCGGAGCTGGAGACCCGGATCGCGATCCTGCGCAAGAAGGCGATCCAGGAGCAACTGAACGCCCCGGCGGACGTGTTGGAGTTCATCGCCTCGCGGATCACCCGCAACATCCGGGAGCTGGAGGGCGCCCTGATCCGGGTCACCGCCTTCGCCAACCTCAACCGGGCGCCGGTGGACCTGGAGCTGGCCGGCATCGTCCTCAAGGACCTGATCCCGGGCGGGGACGAGGACGCCGGGCCGGAGATCACCGCGCAGGTCATCATGCAGCAGACCGCCGCGTACTTCGGGCTGGGCGTGGACGACCTCTGCGGATCCTCGCGCAGCCGGGTGCTGGTGACGGCGCGCCAGATCGCGATGTACCTCTGCCGGGAGCTCACCGACCTCTCGCTGCCCAAGATCGGTGCCCAGTTCGGCGGCCGCGACCACACCACGGTGATGCACGCCGACCGGAAGATCCGGTCCCTGATGGCCGAGCGGCGCTCGATCTACAACCAGGTCACCGAACTCACCAACCGCATCAAGAGCTAGGCGGCGGCCGTCGGGCCCCCGTCGGGCCGTCCGCACCCCGGGAAGGGCGTCAGGAGCGATCCTGACGCCCTTTCGGCATATCCACAGGTGTGCGTCACCGATTCGCTGGGCAGAGATCCGGCAGGGCCGTCGTGGACGGACGTTCCGCCAGTCCACGCCCCGCGTCGAACATCTGACCGCGGATTCGAACCCGCCGGCCGCACCGGGCCGTCATCCACAGCGGGGGCCGCTTCTCCACCGTCCACAGGCCGGGAAGCTCCGAGTTATCCAGAATTCCTCCACAGGCCGCCCGCCGCTACGCTCTTCCGCGCAGGTCAGGTGCCTGTGGACTTGTGCACAACGGTTATCCACAGGGTGTGGACAATTGGCGGGGCATCAGGGGGCCATCCGGGTTGTCCACCGGTTGTCCCCAGGGCCGTCCGGGTTATCCCCAGGTTGTCCACAGCGGCGTCCACAGTTCGACAACCTTGGGGTGGCGTTCACGCCCTGGTGTGAAAGGCGTCACGTGATGTTGACCGGCGCCCGTGGATAACCGGGCCCGGATCTGGGGACGGCTCTGGGGATAACCTGTGGATACCCACCGTGCCCTGTGGGTAACGCTCCGCTGTCCACAGCGGGCCCTGTCCGTCCACAGCCCCCGTCCACACGCCCTGTGGACAAAAAACGAGCCCTGACCTGCGTAAACGGGGTTATCCACGGTTTCCACAGCCCCTACTACTACTGCTACACCTATAGACCGATCGACTTGCTCAAAAGCGGGTGGGCCCCGGATCTGTGGACAACCGGGCCCCGACATCTGTTCGGCTTGCTTCCGCCCGTCTGCCCCGTCTGTCGGTGGAGTACGTCAGACTGTCCTCGGCGACTGGATGCGGAGTGGCAGAGCTCGGCGGCCAGCCGCACCGAAGACCAAGATCAGAAGAACCAGACGTGCGAGCGGGAGCGCTCGATCCAGGAGGCGGTTACCGGTGAAGTTCCGGGTGGAGCGTGACGTCCTCGCGGAGGCGGTGGCCTGGGCTGCCCGCAGCCTCCCGGCACGGCCGCCGGTGCCGGTGCTGGCCGGCCTGCTGCTGACGGCGCAGGACGGCAGCCTGGCGCTGTCCGGCTTCGACTACGAGGTCTCGGCCCGGGTCGAGCTGGAGGCCGACATCGAGGAGGCCGGCACCGTGCTGGTCTCCGGCCGGCTGCTGAACGACATCTCGCGGAACCTTCCCAACAGGCCTGTGGAGATCTCCACCGACGGCCAGCGGGTCAGCGTGGTCTGCGGCAGCTCCCGGTTCACCCTCCCCACCCTCCCGGTGGACGAGTACCCGGCCCTGCCCCAGATGCCCACCGCCACCGGCACCGTCCCGGGCGACGTCTTCGCCTCGGCGGTCAGCCAGGCCGCGGTGGCCGCCGGCCGCGACGACACCCTGCCGGTGCTGACCGGTGTCCGGGTCGAGATCGAGGGCGACCGGATCACCCTGGCCGCCACCGACCGCTACCGCTTCGCCGTCCGCGAGCTGCTGTGGAAGCCCGAGCAGCCGGACATCTCCGCGGTCGCCCTGGTGCCCGCCAAGACCCTCCAGGACATCGCCAAGTCCCTCGGCAGCGGCGACAACGTCTCGATCGCGCTCTCCTCGGGCGGCGCGGGCGAGGGCCTGATCGGCTTCGAGGGCGCCGGCCGCCGGACCACCACCCGGCTGCTGGAGGGCGAGTTCCCGAAGTTCCGCAGCCTGTTCCCGACCGAGTTCAGCGCGGTCGCGGCGATCCAGACCCAGCCCTTCCTGGAGGCGCTCAAGCGCGTCTCGCTGGTCGCCGAGCGCAACACCCCGGTCCGGCTCAACTTCGAGCAGGGCGTGCTGACCCTGGAGGCCGGCTCGGGCGACGACGCCCAGGCCACCGAGCGGATCGACGCCGACCTCGAGGGCGACGACATCTCGATCGCCTTCAACCCCGGCTACCTGGAGGAGGGCCTCAAGGCCATCGACTCCGCGTACGCCCAGCTGAGCTTCACCACGCCGACCAAGCCGGCCCTGCTCAGCGGCAAGGCCTCGGTCGACACCGAGGCGGACGAGGCCTACCAGTACCTGATCATGCCGGTCCGCCTCTCCGGCTGATCCCGCGCGTTACCCACAGGCTGTGCACACGGCCTGTGGACGGCCTCCCCCGGTCGGCCCGGCCACGGGGAGGCCGTCGTGCTGTACGGCGTAGGCTCAGGACGAACGCGGCAACGGCGCCGCCGGCAGGCACGTCACCACAGGTAAGGACTTTGGTCATGGAGCTCGGCCTCATCGGTCTCGGCAAGATGGGCGGCAACATGCGCGAGCGGATCCGCCGCGCCGGCCACACCGTCATCGGCTACGACCGCAACCCGGACATCTCCGACGTCGCGAGCCTCCAGGAGCTCGTCACCAAGCTCCAGGGCCCGCGCGTGGTCTGGGTCATGGTCCCGGCCGGCGCCGCCACCCAGGCGACCGTGGACGAGCTCGCCGAGCTGCTCTCCCCCGGCGACGTGGTGGTCGACGGCGGCAACTCCCGCTGGACCGACGACGTCAAGCACGCCGAGGCGCTGGCCGCCAAGGGCATCGGCTTCGTGGACTGCGGCGTCTCCGGCGGCGTCTGGGGTCTGGAGAACGGCTACGCGCTGATGTACGGCGGCGACGCCGAGCACGTCGCCAAGGTGCAGCCGGTCTTCGACGCGCTCAAGCCCGAGGGCGACTTCGGCTCGGTGCACGCGGGCGCGGTCGGCGCCGGGCACTTCGCCAAGATGGTCCACAACGGCATCGAGTACGCGATGATGCAGGCCTTCGCCGAGGGCTGGGAGCTGCTGGAGGCCGCCCCCGAGGTCACCGACGTCCGCGAGGTCTTCCGCAGCTGGCAGGAGGGCACCGTGATCCGCTCCTGGCTGCTCGACCTGGCCGTCCGCGCCCTGGACGACGACGAGCACCTGGCCCAGCTCAAGGGCTGGGCCGCCGACTCCGGCGAGGGCCGGTGGACCGTCGAGGCCGCGATCGACCACGCCGTGCCGCTGCCGGCGATCACCGCCTCACTGTTCGCCCGCTTCGCCTCCCGCCAGGAGGACTCGCCGCAGATGAAGATGATCGCCGCGCTGCGCAACCAGTTCGGCGGCCACGCGGTCGAGTCGAAGTAAGTCAGTCACCGGCCGGGGTCCGATCCCGGCCGGAAGGTCATAGAAGGCGAGCGCAGTCCACAGCCATGCACGTCGCGCATCTGTCGCTCGCCGACTTCCGGTCCTACGCCGGGGTCGAGGTGCCCCTCGACCCCGGCGTGACCGCCTTCGTCGGACCGAACGGCCAGGGCAAGACCAACCTGGTCGAGGCGATCGGGTACGTGGCCACCCTGGGCAGCCACCGGGTGGCCACCGATGCGCCGCTGATCCGGCTGGGCGCCGAGCGGGCGGTGGTCCGCGCCTCCGTGGTCTCCGGTACCCGCTCCACCCTGGTCGAGCTGGAGATCACCCCGGGCAAGGCCAACCGCGCCCGGATCAACCGCTCCGACAACGTCCGCCCGCGCGACGTGCTCGGGCTGCTGCGCACCGTGCTGTTCGCCCCCGAAGACCTCGCCCTGGTCAAGGGCGACCCCGGCGAGCGGCGGCGCTTCCTGGACGAGTTGCTGACCGCCCGGGCCCCCCGGCTGGCCGGGGTCCGGCAGGACTACGAGCGGGTGCTCAAGCAGCGCAACGCCCTGCTCAAGACCGCCGCGATGGCCCGCCGGGCCGGCGGCGGCAAGGGCGCCGACCTCTCCACCCTGGAGGTCTGGGACGGCCATCTGGCCCGCGCCGGAGCCGAGTTGACCGCCTTCCGGATCCAGCTGGCGGCCGCCCTGCAGCCGCTGGTGACGGCCGCGTACGGGCAGCTCGCGCCCGGTGGCGGCGAGACCGTGCTGGAGTACCGCAGCTCCTTCGAGGGCGAGCTGCCGGCCAGCCGCGAGCAGGCCGAGGAGCAGCTGCTCCAGGCGCTGCAGGCGGTGCGCAAGCAGGAGATCGAGCGCGGGGTCACCCTGGTCGGCCCGCACCGCGACGAGCTGGCGCTCAGGCTCGGTCCGCTGCCCGCCAAGGGCTACGCCAGCCACGGCGAGTCCTGGTCGTTCGCGCTGGCGCTGCGGCTGGCCTCGTACGAGCTGCTGCGCGCCGACGGCGGCGAGCCGGTGCTGATCCTGGACGACGTCTTCGCCGAGCTGGACGCCACCCGCCGGGACCGGCTGGCCGAGCTGGTCGCCGGCGGCGAGCAGGTGCTGGTCACCGCGGCGGTCGCCGAGGACGTGCCGAAGGCGCTGGCCGGGGCCCGCTACGCGGTGGCCGACGGCGCGGTGCGCCGGGTCGACGCCTGATCCCTGCCCGACCCGCGCCTGACCGGCGCCCGGCCGCCGGTTGACGCCCGGCCGCGTCCCCCCTCCACTTCCACACACTTCCCGTCCGTGCACAGGCTGTGCACGGGGCGGCCGTCGCCCGCCGGCTCCCGTACGCTGGACGGCTCACCGTTGTCCACAGCCTGGGGATAGGAGACCGCCGTGAGCGAGCCGGCCGAGGACCCCGCGCAGCCGGGGGACGCCGGGCCGACCGGTGCCGACCTGGCCCGCTCGGCGCTGCGGGCGGCCCGGGCGCAGGCCCGCCAGCGCGGCGAGCAGGTCCGGGAGAAGCGCGAGGCGAAGCGGCACGGGCTGCGCAGCGGCGCCCGCTCGGACGGCCGCGACCCGGTGCCGCTGGGGGCGGCGCTGAACCGGCTGCTGACCGAACGGGGCTGGGAGTCCTCGGCGGCGGTCGGCGGGGTGATGGGCCGCTGGCCGCAGATCGTCGGCCCGGACATCGCCGCGCACTGCTCGCCCACCTCCTACGACGACGCGGCCGCGGTGCTCACCGTGCAGTGCGACTCCACCGCATGGGCGACCCAACTGCGCTGGCTGGCACGCCAGTTGGTGGCCCGTCTGAACCACGAGCTGGGCCACGGCACGGTGAAGACGATCAAGGTGCTGGGCCCGGCCGCGCCGGCCCGCGGTTACGGCCGGCTGCGCGCGCCGGGGAGCAAGGGGCCGGGCGACACCTGGGGCTGACGGGGGCCGGCCGGGCGGCGAGCGGACCGGGACCTTCCGGAACCCCTGACGGCCCTTCCAGGCGCTCTGAGCCCCCGGGTCGAGTATCGGGACATGTGCAGAGGGGATTCAGGGCGGCATATCTGCCCTCAGAGGCTGCCAAACGCCCATCTCTGTCAGTCGTACCGGTAGACTGAGAGCCAAACACTGTTGCTAGTGGCAACCGAGTCGAAACGCCGTGGTCGCACGCCCGCCCACACGGGGCGGGGATGCGGCCCGTGCTGTGCCAGAGAGGGCGCTTCGTGGCCGATTCCGGCAACCCCAGCCAGACCCAAGACCAGACCGACCAGGCCTCCTACACCGGTAGCAACATCCAGGTGCTGGAAGGCCTCGACGCCGTCCGCAAGCGTCCCGGCATGTACATCGGTTCGACCGGTGAGCGCGGCCTGCACCACCTGGTGCAGGAGGTCGTGGACAACTCCGTCGACGAGGCGATGGCCGGGTACGCCGACACCATCGACGTCACGATCATGCCCGACGGCGCGATCCGCGTGGTCGACAACGGCCGCGGCATCCCGGTGGACATCGTCCCCGGCCAGGACAAGCCCGCCGTCGAGGTGGTGCTCACGGTCCTGCACGCCGGCGGCAAGTTCGGCGGCGGCGGCTACGCGGTCTCCGGTGGTCTGCACGGCGTCGGCGTCTCCGTGGTGAACGCGCTGTCCACGCGGCTCTCCGTGGAGATCCACAAGGACGGCCACATCTGGACCCAGGACTACAAGATGGGCGCCCCGGCCGCCCCCCTGTTCAAGGGCGAGCCGACCGACCGGACCGGCACCACGGTGACCTTCTGGGCCGACGGCGACATCTTCGAGACCACCGTCTACTCCTTCGAGACGCTCTCCCGGCGCTTCCAGGAGATGGCCTTCCTCAACAAGGGCCTGTCGATCTCGCTGACCGACGAGCGCCTGGAGCACCTGGACGAGGAGGGCAAGCCGCTCAGCGTCACGTACAAGTACGACGGCGGCATCGCCGACTTCGTCGCCCACCTCAACTCCCGCAAGGGCGAGGTGATCCACCCCTCGGTGATCGACTTCGAGGCCGAGGACAAGGACAAGGCGATCTCGGTGGAGATCGCGATGCAGTGGAACTCCTCCTACACCGAGGGGGTCTACAGCTTCGCGAACACCATCCACACGCACGGCGGCGGTACCCACGAGGAGGGCTTCCGCGCCGCGCTGACCGGCCTGGTCAACCGCTACGCGCGGGACAAGAAGCTGCTCCGCGAGAAGGACGACAACCTCTCCGGCGAGGACATCCGCGAGGGCCTGACCGCGATCATCTCGGTCAAGCTCGGCGAGCCGCAGTTCGAGGGCCAGACCAAGGACAAGCTGGGCAACACCGAGGCGAAGACCTTCGTCCAGAAGGTGGTCCACGAGCACCTGAACGACTGGCTGGACCGCAACCCGAACGAGGCCGCGGACATCATCCGCAAGTCCATCCAGGCCGCCACCGCGCGCGTCGCCGCCCGCAAGGCGCGCGACCTGACCCGCCGCAAGGGCCTGCTGGAGTCCGCCTCGCTGCCGGGCAAGCTGAGCGACTGCCAGTCCAAGGACCCGGCCGAGTGCGAGATCTTCATCGTCGAGGGTGACTCCGCCGGCGGCTCCGCCAAGCAGGGCCGCGACCCGCGCATCCAGGCCATCCTGCCGATCCGCGGCAAGATCCTGAACGTCGAGAAGGCCCGGATCGACAAGGTCCTGCAGAACGCCGAGGTCCAGGCGCTGATCTCGGCCTTCGGCTGCGGCATCCAGGAGGACTACGACGAGTCCAAGCTCCGCTATCACAAGATCGTCCTGATGGCGGACGCCGACGTCGACGGTCAGCACATCCGCACCCTGCTGCTCACCCTGCTGTTCCGCTTCATGCGGCCGCTGGTCGAGGCCGGGTACGTGTATCTGGCGATGCCGCCGCTGTACAAGATCAAGTGGGGCAAGGACGACTTCGAGTACGTCTACTCCGACCGCGAGCGCGACGCCGTGATCGCGGCGGGCGTGGCCGCCGGGCGCCGGCTGCCGAAGGACGACGCGATCCAGCGGTTCAAGGGCCTCGGCGAGATGAACGCCGAGGAGCTCCGGGTCACCACCATGGACCAGGCCCACCGCCTGCTGCTCCAGGTCACCCTGGAGGACGCCGCCCGCGCCGACGACCTCTTCTCCGTCCTGATGGGCGAGGACGTCGAGGCCCGCCGCTCCTTCATCCAGCGCAACGCCAAGGACGTCCGCTTCCTGGACGTGTGACGCCGGCGGGCCGGCCCCGCGCCGCCCGCAAGGCCCCGCACGTACCAGTCCGCGTGAAAGGAAACTGACCACCAGTGGTCGACGACAACCGTCCCGACGGCGAGCAGCCCGAGACCCCCGAGGCCGCCGCGGTCACCATGCGGGTCGAGCCGATCGAGCTCGAGACCGAGATGCAGCGCTCGTACCTCGACTACGCGATGAGCGTGATCGTGAGCCGCGCGCTGCCCGAGGTCCGCGACGGCCTCAAGCCGGTGCACCGCCGCGTGCTCTACGCGATGTACGACGGCGGGTACCGCCCCGAGAAGGGCTACTACAAGTGCGCCCGCGTCGTCGGCGACGTCATGGGCAACTACCACCCGCACGGTGACACCTCGATCTACGACACCGTGGTCCGCCTGGCCCAGCCGTGGTCGCTGCGGATGCCGCTGGTGGACGGCAACGGCAACTTCGGCTCCCCGGGCAACGACCCGGCCGCGGCCATGCGCTACACCGAGTGCAAGATGATGCCGCTGGCCATGGAGATGATGCGCGACATCGACGAGGAGACCGTCGACTTCGCGCCCAACTACGACGGCCGCTCGCAGGAGCCGACCGTCCTGCCCGCGCGCATCCCCAACCTGCTGATCAACGGTGCCACCGGCATCGCGGTCGGCATGGCCACCAACATCCCGCCGCACAACCTCCGCGAGGTCGCCTCCGGCGCGCTCTGGGCGCTGGAGCACCCGGACGCCTCCAACGAGGAGCTGCTGGAGGCCCTGGTCGAGCGGATCAAGGGCCCGGACTTCCCGACCGGCGCCCTGATCGTCGGCCGCCGCGGGATCGAGGAGGCGTACCGCACCGGGCGCGGCTCGATCACCATGCGTGCGGTGGTCGAGGTCGAGGAGATCCAGGGCCGCCAGTGCCTGGTGATCACCGAGCTGCCGTATCAGGTCAACCCGGACAACCTCGCGCTGAAGATCGCCGACCTGGTCAAGGACGGCAGGGTCGCCGGCATCGCCGACGTCCGCGACGAGTCCTCCTCGCGCACCGGCCAGCGCCTGGTCATCGTGCTCAAGCGCGACGCCGTGGCCAAGGTCGTGCTGAACAACCTCTACAAGCACACCGACCTGCAGACCAACTTCGGCGCCAACATGCTGGCCCTGGTCGACGGCGTGCCGCGCACGCTCTCGCTGGACGCCTTCATCCGGCACTGGGTCAACCACCAGGTCGAGGTCATCGTCCGCCGGACCACGTTCCGGCTGCGCAAGGCCGAGGAGCGCGCGCACATCCTGCGCGCCCTGCTCCGCGCGCTGGACGTGATCGACGAGGTCATCGCGCTGATCCGGGCCTCGGAGAGCGCCGACGCCGCCCGCACCGGCCTGATGGGCCTGCTCTCCATCGACGAGCTCCAGGCCAACGCGATCCTCGAGATGCAGCTGCGCCGCCTGGCCGCCCTGGAGCGCCAGCGGATCACCGACGAGCACGACGAGCTGCAGCGCAAGATCGACGAGTACAACGCGATCCTGGCCTCGCCGGCCCGCCAGCGCGGGATCATCTCCGAGGAGCTCACCGCGATCGTCGAGAAGTACGGCGACGAGCGGCGTTCCACCCTCATCCCCTCCGACGGCGACCTCTCCATCGAGGACCTCATCGCCGAGGAGGACATCGTCGTCACCATCACCCGCGGCGGCTACGTCAAGCGGACCCGCTCCGACCTCTACCGCTCGCAGAAGCGCGGCGGCAAGGGCGTCCGCGGTGCCCAGCTGAAGCAGGACGACATCGTCGACCACTTCTTCGTGACGACGACCCACAACTGGATCCTGTTCTTCACCAACAAGGGCCGGGTCTACCGCGCCAAGGGCTACGAGCTGCCGGACGCCGGGCGCGACGCCCGCGGCCAGCACGTGGCCAACCTGCTGGCCTTCCAGCCGGAGGAGCACATCACCCAGGTGATGGCGATCCGCACCTACGAGGACAAGCCGTACCTGGTCCTCGCCACCCGGGCCGGCCTGGTGAAGAAGTCCGCGCTCAAGGACTACGACTCGCCGCGCTCCGGCGGCCTGATCGCGATCAACCTGCGGCAGGACGAGGAGGGCCGGGACGACGAGCTGATCGGCGCCGAGCTGGTCTCCGCCGAGGACGACCTGCTGCTGGTCTCGAAGAAGGCCCAGTCGATCCGGTTCACCGCGACCGACGACGCGCTGCGGCCCACCGGCCGCGCCACCTCCGGCGTCAAGGGCATGGCCTTCCGCGAGGACGACGAGCTGCTCTCGATGAACGTGGTCCGTCCGGGCACGTTCGTGTTCACCGCCACCGACGGCGGCTACGCCAAGCGCACCGCGGTGGACGAGTACCGTGTCCAGGGACGCGGCGGCTACGGCACCAAGGCGGCGAAGATCGTCGAGGGCCGGGGCTCGCTGGTCGGCGCCCTGGTGGTCGACGACAGCGACGAGATCATGGCGATCACCCTCTCGGGTGGGGTGATCCGCACGAGGGTTTCCGAGGTTCGTGAAACCGGACGTGACACCATGGGCGTCCAACTGATCAACCTCGGAAAGCGCGATGCGGTCGTGGGCATGGCCCGCAACGCGGAGGCCGAGGACGAGGAGTCGGTGGAGGACGAGGCGGCAGGCGCCGAGTCCGCCGAGGCGGCCGAGGGTACGGAGACGGCGGCGGGCGGCGAGGAAGCCCAGGCCTGACCGCCACCGCGCCGGCCGGTACCGTCGCGTCCGTGACCACGGCGCAGCGGTACCGGCCGCCGACCAGTTCCGGGCAATCCCGCCGGGCGCTGGATGACGAAAGACGACGCAGGGCGGTGCCGCCGCCCTGGTGGGAAGTGCGGGAGGACCAGTGAGTGGAGCCACGGGTGCTGCGGGAGGAGCCACCGGCGGCCGTCCGGGCGCAGCACAGGGCGGGGGCTACGGGGTGCCGCAGCCGCCGGCCGAGCATCCCTCCGCGTCCACCTCGCTGATGCCCCCGGTCGGCGCGGCGGGCCAGGGCGGCGGGGCGACCTACGGGGGCCAGCCGGGCACGCCCCCGCCGCCGAGCGCGCCGGCGCCGGGCGCCGGCGGGTTCTCCCAGCCCACCACGTACGCCAAGGGCCAGCCGACGCCGGCCCGGGGCACCCGGGTGAGCGGCAACACGCCGCCCGGCGGGACGCCCGTCGCGGGCGGCACCGCCCGCCGTCCGGCGGCCGCCCCGGCCGCCGCCGGTCCCGGCCTGGGCCGCACGCGCAAGGCCCGGCTGCGGATCACCAAGGCCGACCCGTGGTCGGTGATGAAGGTCAGCTTCCTGCTGTCGGTGGCGGTCGGGATCATCATCATCGTGGCGGCCGCCGTGCTGTGGATGACGCTGGACTCGCTCGGCGTCTTCGACTCGCTGGGCAAGACCCTCAAGGAGGTCACCGCCGGCGAGGCGCCCAACAGCGGCATCAACCTGATGGACTACGTCGGGTTCGGCAAGGTGATGACCTTCACCTCGCTGATCGCGGTGGTCGACGTGGTCCTGCTGACCGCGCTCTCCACCCTGTCGGCGTTCATCTACAACGCCGCGGCCGGCTTCACCGGCGGCATCGAGCTGACCCTGGCCGAGGAGGACTGATTCCGGCCACCGCGGCCGGAGGCTGACGTCCGGTCAGATCGTCGTCCGCGAACGGAATGGGCGGGCCCCGCAGGCTGTTCCAGCCTCCGGGGCCCGTCGGCATTCGGGTGACAGGCGGTCCCCGCGGCGTGCCGCCCGGATCGGCGTGCGCCGCGGTGGGCTTAGCTGGGTGCGCTCGTTCCGAGTTTCCGACTGCCGCAGGCCGCCCCCCGGTCCGACGGACCGGGGCTGGTACGGCTGTGCAGGTACGGCTGGACGGAGGCGCGCGATGGCTCAGCTGGCAAGGCGACTGGTCGAGGCCCTGGACGGGCTCCTGGGAGTCCCGGTGCCACTGCGGATCCAGGCCTGGGACGGCAGTGCGGCGGGGCCGCCGGGTGCGCCCACCCTGGTGCTGCGCAACCGCCGCGCGCTGCGGCGCCTGCTCTGGCAGCCGGGCGAGCTCGGCCTGGCCCGCGCCTACGTCTCCGGCGACCTCGAACTGGCCCCCGGCACCGACCTCTACGAGGTGCTGAAGGCCGTCGCGCACTTCGCCGAGCACCCGGACATCCGCCGGCTGGAGCTGGGCCCGGCCGACGTGCTCGGCCCGAAGGGCCGCCGGGTGCTCGGGGCCCTCCTGCGGGCCGGCGCGCTGGGCCCGCAGCCCGTCCCGCCGCCGGAGGAGGCCGGGGCGGCCCGGGGGCGGCTGCACAGCCGCAGCCGGGACCGCGCGGCGATCAGCCACCACTACGACGTCGGGAACGACTTCTACGGCCTCGTGCTGGGCCCGTCGATGGTGTACTCCTGCGCGTACTGGGAGCCCGCCGCGAAGAGCCTGGAGGCCGCCCAGGAGGCCAAGCTCGACCTCATCTGCCGCAAGCTCGCCCTGCGGCCCGGGATGCGCCTGCTGGACGTCGGCTGCGGCTGGGGCTCGCTGGTGCTGCACGCGGCGAAGCACTACGGGGTCACGGCGGTCGGCGTCTCCATCTCCGGGGAGCAGGTGGCGCTGGCCCGGCGGCGGATCGGGGAGGCGGGCCTGGCCGGCCGGGTGGGGATCCGCCTGCAGGACTACCGGGAGGTCGCGGACGACCCCTTCGACGCGATCTCCAGCGTGGGCATGGCCGAACACGTCGGCTCCGCGCAGTACCGGGTCTACGCCGAGGGCCTGTACCGGCTGCTGGTGCCCGGCGGCCGGCTGCTCAACCACCAGATCGCCCGGCGCCCGAACCACCCCGGTGAGCGGTACCGCCCCAGCCCCTTCATCGACCGCTACGTCTTCCCGGACGGCGAGCTCTCCCCGGTCGGTTCCACGGTGGCCCGGCTGGAGGAGGCCGGCTTCGAGGTCCGTGACGTCGAGGCGCTGCGCGAGCACTACGCGCTCACCCTGCGCGAGTGGGTGGCCAACCTGGAGGCGGGATGGACGGAGGCGGTCGGGTTGGTCGGCCGCGGCCGGGCCCGGGTCTGGCGGCTCTACATGGCGGCCTCCGCGCTCGGCTTCGAGGAGAACCGGCTCGGGGTGAACCAGATCCTCGCCGTCCGCACCGGGCCCGAGGGCGCCGCCGGGCTTCCCGCCAGCCGCGAGGAGTGGCTGCTCCGTCCCGTCACCGCCTCCCACCAGCAGAGCCCCGCCGCAGCCCCGGCCGGTCCGGATTTTGGAGATCGGCCGTCGGTCCGCTAATCTTTCAGTGCGGCAAGGGCCTATAGCTCAGACGGTTAGAGCGCTTCCCTGATAAGGAAGAGGCCACAGGTTCAAGTCCTGTTAGGCCCACCACCGCGAAGGGCCCGGAGCGATCTCGCTCCGGGC